>CAMLEF010000039.1 GCA_946478675.1 uncultured Flavobacteriales bacterium
ATCACCCGCCGCACGGTGCCGCGCTTCGATCACAATGCCGAGTGATTCGCACAAACGGCCGAGACTGTACGACACGCGGTTCGGCAGCAGTTTACGGCTCAGCTTCACCGTACAAAGTTTGTCGCGCTTCCACGAATAACCGAGCGATTTGAATTCGCGCTGGATGAAATTGTAATCGAACGCCACGTTGTGCGCCACGAAAATATTTCCCTCCGTCATCTCCACGATCTTGCGCGCCACCTCGTAAAATTTCGGCGCATCCGCCACCATCTCATTCGTAATTCCCGTGATGCGCGAAATGTAATCCGGGATGCTCCGCTCAGGATTGATCAGCGTCGAAAATTTATCCACCACCGCCAAACCATCATGCACGAGAATGCAGATCTCCGTGATCTTGTCGCGCTCGTGGTGACCGCCCGTAGTCTCTATGTCGACGATGGCAAACAAGGGGAAAGGTTGGTTGGGTTGGTAGGGTTGGTTAAGTGGTTTGGTGTTTCTCAGAAACAATAAAACAACAATAGACAGCAAAGATAAGTACCGTTCAAAGCCTTGCTGCTGCTGCAACGCAAGAGAATTTTGTTAAATCATAGGGCGTGCCCCTGAAGTCATGCGGAGCATGTACTTCAGGGGCCGGGCTATCCCTGCAAGTCCTCGTGCCTGCGGGCTTTCCGCTCCTATCCCTCACGCAAAAAATTGCACCAACCGCCACTCAACCAACCAACTCAACCAACAACCCAACCAACCCAACCTTTTACTACTTTTGCCCCACAAAATTCACCACAGTGGCCAAGCATTCCGAGAAAGAAATCCGCCGCCTTTTCGACAGCTTTTCGAAGCTGCGCGTGCTCATCATCGGCGACGTCATGATCGACAATTACGTCTGGGGCAAAGTTTCGCGCATTTCGCCCGAAGCACCCGTGCCGGTCGTTTCCGTCCTGCGAAAAGAACAGCGTCTCGGCGGCGCGGCCAACGTGGCCCTCAACGTGCAGTCGCTCGGCGCTACGCCCATCCTCTGCTCCGTCATCGGCGTCGATACCGACGGACAGCGTTTTCTCGACCTGATGCAGAAGCAGAAGCTCGCGCCCAAAGGCATTCTCAAAAGCCGCGACCGCATCACCACCGTGAAGACACGCATCATCGGCAACAACCATCACCTCCTGCGCGTCGACGAAGAGATCGATCACGACATCACCCCAAACGAGACGGAGCTGTTCCTCCAGCGTATTTCCTACCTCCTCGACACGCAGAAAATCGACGTCATCATCTTCGAAGATTACGACAAAGGCCTCATCACCGAAAAGCTCATCCGCGAGATCGTCAGCCGCGCGCGCAAGCTGAAAGTGCCCGTGGTCGTCGATCCGAAGAAGAAGCATTTCATGCATTACCAGGGCGCCACGCTCTTCAAGCCGAACCTGAAAGAGCTGCGTGAAGGCCTGAAGCTCGACTTCGATCACAGCAGCGAAAAAGAATTGGCGAAAGCCGTCGAGCTGCTCAAAACGAAGCTGAAGATCGACCTCGCGCTCATCACGCTTTCCGAGCACGGCATTTACGTCCATGGCCGTCACGTGAAGAAGCGCATCCCCGCGCACGTGCGCAACATCTCCGACGTTTCCGGCGCCGGAGATACGGTCGTCAGCGTTGCCGCGCTTTGCCTTGCTGCAGGACAAAAACCCGAAATGATCGCCGAAGTCGCCAACATCGCGGGCGGCCTCGTCTGCGAAAGTGTTGGCGTCGTTCCGATCGACCACGATCATTTGCTGAAAGAAACGCTCCGTCTCCTGACGAAGTAACCGTTCAAGGTTCAACGTTTAAAGTTCAAGGTTCAACGTTTGTTCTTATTTAACTTTGAACAATGAACCTTGAACCCGGAACATTTTCCCTCTACATCGACACGCCGATCGGAAAGATCCGCATTTCCGGCACAGACGAATTCATCTCCGAAGTGCATTTCTGCAACGATGACGACGATGGCGTTTCTTCCGAAAACGTTCCGCCGCTCCTGCACGAATGCGCCGCACAGCTGCTCGGTTACATCGCCGGTTCGCGCAACGATTTCCAGCTCCCGCTGAACCAGCCCGGCACCGATTTCCAGCAGAAAGTCTGGAACGAGCTCACGAAAATTCCCTTCGGCAAAACCATTTCCTACCTCGATCTCGCACGTCGTCTCGGCGATGAAAAAACCATCCGCGCCGCCGGAACCGCCAACGGCAAAAACAACATCGCCATCATCGTCCCCTGCCACCGCGTCATCGGCAGCGACGGCAGCCTCACCGGTTACGCCGGCGGTTTGCACCGGAAAGAGTGGCTGCTCCGTCACGAGGGAAGCTGGCCGGTGGGCGGACAGACGGAGTTGTTTTGAGGAGCTGGTGAAAAAGTTGGTTGGTTGGTTGGTTGGTAAGGTTGGTTAGTTGGTTAAGCGGATTGGTTTACAATCGTCAATCCACAATCAAACATCAACAATTTCCAACATCGCATAGCAGGATAAACCCAACCAACCTTACCAACCTTACCAACCCAACCAACCTTACCAACTTAACCAACCAATTCCGGCCTCATTCTTGCAACATCACTCACATGAAACACATTTTCCTTCCATTGCTGCTCTGCACATTCATCATCTGCGCATTCACAACCGGTAACAAGAAAAAGAAAGCGCCCCGTTACATGGTCACCGGATCGGTGATGGAGATCCGTCCGTACTGTGGCGGCGCGGCTCCTTCCGAAGAACAGCGTAACCCGCAGCCACAACCGCTGCCGGTGAAGAAAATGTACATCAAGCGCGGCAACACGAATAACTACCCGGCAACGATCATCGATTCGATCGTCACGGACAGCATGGGAAATTTTGCGTTGCTGCTGCCGGCCGGTGATTACTGCGTGGTCGAAGCAACGAAAGCGGGAAAGCTCATCTATCCGCAGAACAGCCAGTACGCGCAATGGGACACGGCCTGCTACCGGAAAAATTACGAACGCTGCGATTATCAATTGCAGGTCAAAGGAAAAACGAAAGACGTGCAGATCATTCTTCAGCGCTATTGTCCGTGGGCCACGCCGTGCCAGCATTACGAAGGACCGCTTCCGCCGATGGCGCATCCGCCGCAGGCTCCGCAGGAGAAGGTGAAACACCAGGAGTAGTTTGGCAATGGGCGAAGCGGATAAATTTCCGATTGGAATTACGCATTTGCTCCACTGAAAAAAACCACATAGATACATAGGCACATAGAAGACTACACTATGTGAACTATGTGCCTATGTGGTTTTAAAGCCATTAAGCACATACTTCTCCCGGAACACTTTCGGAAATTAGCCACAATGCAAAAATGAGATTTTCAATTTTCAATACATTAGCGGAAACCAACTACCCATGAAAAACTACCTCACCCTTTTCCTCCTTCTTTTCGCCGCCACCGCTTTCGCGCAAACGGATTTCACGAAAATCTCCACCGGCTCCGTCGAAGACTGCAAAGCCGCCGAACCGCAGGTGCTTGAAGCCGCCAACCTCATCCTTTCCAAACCCGTGAACGACGCCGGCCTGAAAGACGCACGCAGCTTCCTCATCCGCTGGATGACGAGCACGGAATACACGTTCACGCTCGACAACCACATCGTCGACATGTCGAAGAAAAAAGGGAACGAGAACCTGCTCGCCGTTTTCATGGCCTGCCAGGCGAAATACCTCCTCGAGCACAAAGACGACGCAAAATATTCCGACGTCATCAACGTAGGCGCCTACACGCTGCTTGCTGATTACATTGAAAACACCGCCAACGGCGTCGCCAAAAACAAAGAAACCCAAAAGCTGCTCGACGCGAAGAAAAAAGGAACGATCAAGGATTACGTGAAGGGGAAATAATGTGCTAATCTGCTAATGGGGCAATTTGCTAATGATCTGCAAGGAACGTTCTGTCAGCAATCCTGGTTCATCTGAATGTTTTAAGGCACCGTCGTTTTTTTTAACCACATAGGCACATAGAAAACATAGTTTGCAAATTCTATGTTTTCTATGTGCCTATGTGGTTAAAGGTGCGGCTGACCTGTGCGAATTAGCACATTGCCCCATTAGCAAATTAGCACATTCAATTCATCAGCTTCCACAGCTCGTCTTTCAGCTGCTGCAGGTTCTTGCCGGAATGAGAAGAGAAAATAACGTACGGCAATTTGAACTTCTTCGCGAAACGCTTATCGAGGTCTTTCTTCAGCGCTTCGAATAATTCTTCGTCGAGCATATCGGCTTTGGAGATGGCCAGCATGCGCTTCTTATCGAGCAGCTCGGGATTGTATTGTTCGAGCTCGTTCAGCAGCACTTTGTAATCGGCAACGATATCGGAGCTGTCGGCGGGAACGAGAAACAGCAGGGCCGAGTTGCGCTCGATGTGGCGCAGGAAACGAACGCCGAGCCCGCGGCCTTCATGCGCGCCTTCGATGATGCCGGGAATATCGGCCATCACGAACGAGCGGTCGTCGCGGTACTTGACGATGCCGAGATTCGGAACGAGCGTGGTGAACGGGTAATCCGCAATCTCCGGTTTGGCAGCGGAAACCACCGACAGCAGCGTCGATTTGCCGGCGTTCGGAAATCCGACCAGTCCGACATCCGCCAGCAGTTTCAGCTCGAGAATTTTCCATTCTTCGAGGCCGGGCTCGCCGGGTTGTGCGAAGCGGGGCGTTTGGCGCGTGGACGTTGCGAAGAAGGAATTGCCCTTCCCGCCTCTTCCGCCCGGAACGAAAATGCGCTCTTCGCCGTCTTCGCTGATCTCGAAAAGCACTTCGCCGGTTTCCGCATCTTTCGCCACCGTTCCCAGCGGCACTTCAATGACTTCATCGCGGCCGGCAGCGCCATCCATATTCTGGCGACCGCCTTTTTCGCCGTCGCCCGCGATCACGTGCTTGCGGTATTTCAAATGCAGCAGCGTCCACAGCTGCTTGTTTCCGCGAATGATCACGTGTCCGCCGCGACCGCCGTTGCCGCCGTCAGGACCGCCTTTCGCCGTTTGCGCCGTGCGCATGAGGTGCACGGAACCGCCGCCGCCCTTTCCGGAGCGACAGCAGATTTTGACGTAGTCGACGAAGTTGGAATCCATGTGTTGCGAATTACGAATCTGGTACGAATAGCGAATTACGAATCAGCGGATCGTACGAATTAAAGCGTGTTGATCTCTTTGCAGAGGTCGGCGAAAATGCCGTCGATAGTGCCGACGCCTTTCACGCCGCGGTATTTGTTCTGCTGGTCGTAGAACGATTTCAGCGGCAGCGTTTTTTTGTTGTATTCGGCGATGCGGTTCTCGATGATCTTCGGATCCTGGTCGTCGGCGCGCCCGGAATCTTTTCCGCGGAGCAGCAGGCGTTTTTTCAATTCTTCATCGTCCACCTCGAGTGCGATCATCGCGGAAATTTTCCAGCCTTTGCCGGCGAGAAATTTATCGAGCGCGATGGCCTGCGCTTCCGTGCGGGGAAAACCGTCGAAGATGAAACCGTTCGCCTCCGGGTGCTTGTTCACTTCGGATTCGAGCATACGGATCGTTACCTCGTCGGGCACCAGGTCGCCTTTGTCCATGTAGCTTTTCGCAAGATTGCCGAGCTCGGTGCCGCCTTTGATGTTTGCACGGAAAATATCACCGGTCGAAAGGTGAACGAGGTTGTACTTCGCAATCAGCTTTTCCGATTGCGTTCCTTTTCCCGCGCCGGGAGGTCCGAAGAGTACGAGGTTGATCATGGTTATTGGGTTCGGTGAAGTTTAGTTCTCTTGCACGACGTAGATGTCACGCAGGTTTCTGCCGAGGCTGTTGTAATCGAGACCGTAGCCGACGATAAAATCATTCGGGATCTCGATGCCTTTATAATCGATCGGGATATCTTTTTTGTAAGCCTCCGGTTTGAAAAGCAGCGTAGCAATGCGCACCGACGCCGGGTTCTTCGTCTTGAGCTGTTCCGTGATATGCACGATGGTGCTGCCGGTATCGACGATATCTTCCACCACCACGATGTGACGGCCGCTCACATCTTCGTTCATGCCAACGAGCTCTTTGATCGTTCCCGTAGATGCCGTGCCGTGATAAGACGCCAGCTTCACGAAAGAAACTTCGCAGTCCGTTTTGATGCGGCGCACGAGATCGGCAGCAAACAAAAAAGAACCGTTCAGCACGATGAGAAACAGCGGCTTTTTCCCTGCAAGATCACGATTGATCATGCCCGCTACGTTGTCCACTGCTTCGAGTATCTTTTGTTCCGCGAGGTAAGGAACGAACTTCTTGTCACCGAGTTGAATAGCTGGCATAGTCTTGAAAAGTGGGGCAAAAATACGGTTATTCGGGCATTTGGACATTCGGGCATTCGGACATTTGTTCAAACTGGCTCAGGTTCCTATTCAAATTAACGAATGACCGATTTACCGAATGTCCGACTTACCGAATGACCGACTTACCGAATGACCGTTCTTTTATACGACTTTCGGTTCATTAAACCGCCTGAATGTTCAAAACTATGACCTCAAAACATTAACAAAACCTGTTCATAGCACGTTTACATTTATAGATATTTTTTCCCGTCAGACCGGAAGCTGTTTTTTCTACTTTTGAAGCCCTTTCTAAAATTTTTTCCCCGGAGGCCGACCCATGAGCACTGAAGAGAAACGTAACACCAGCCAGCGCCGTACCGCACAGCCGCTTTCACAGGTTTCCCAGCAGCTGTACGAGATCGGCAAGCTGCCCCCGCAGGCAGTCGAGCTGGAAGAAGCGGTGCTCGGTGCGCTCATGCTCGAGAAAGACGCGCTGACTGCCGTTATCGACATCCTGCAGCCGAAATCGTTTTACAAAGAAGCGCACGGCCGCATTTTCAACGCCATCCAGAACCTGTTCCAGCGTTCCGAGCCGATCGATATTCTCACCGTTACGAATGAATTGAAACGTACCGGCGAGCTCGAAATCGTTGGCGGCGCGTATTATATTTCACAGCTCACGGGACGCGTTGCTTCGGCTGCCAACGTCGAGTTCCACGCCCGTATCATCGCGCAGAAATACATCCAGCGCGAGCTCATCAATATTTCCAGCGAAACGATCAAGGACGCATACGAGGATACCGCCGACGTATTCGACCTGCTCGATAAAGCCGAGCGCAACCTCTTCTCCGTCGTGGAAGGCAACATCCGCAAGAACTACGACAAGATGAGCACGCTGATCAGCCAGGCGATGAAGCAGATCGAAGCGGCGAAAGACCAGAAAAGCGGCGTGACCGGCGTTCCGAGCGGCTTCACCGATTTGGACCGCATGACGTCCGGCTGGCAGAACTCCGACCTCGTTATCCTCGCGGCACGTCCTGCGATGGGTAAAACGGCGTTCGTCCTCACGCTTGCACGAAACGCTTCCGTCGAATTCCAGAAGCCGGTGGCGGTGTTCTCGCTGGAGATGGCATCCGTACAGCTCGTGCAGCGTCTCATCTCGAGCGAATCGGAACTCTCTGCGGAGAAGCTGAAAAAAGGCCAGCTCGAAAACCACGAATTCCAGCAACTGCACGTGAAGATCGGCAAGCTCTCCGAAGCGCCGCTCTTCATCGACGACACGCCCGCGCTTTCCATTTTCGAACTACGCGCCAAATGCCGTCGTCTGAAAGCGCAGCACGATATTTCGCTCGTCATCATCGACTATCTCCAGCTGATGACGGCCGGTGGCGAAAGCGCGCGCGGCAACCGTGAACAGGAGATCAGCACGATTTCCCGTTCGCTCAAGTCGATCGCCAAAGAACTGAACGTGCCGGTGATTGCGCTCTCGCAGCTCAGTCGTGCGGTAGAAACGCGCGGCGGCGACAAACGTCCGCAGCTCTCCGACCTTCGTGAATCGGGCGCGATCGAGCAGGACGCTGACATGGTGCTCTTCATTCACCGCCCGGAATACTACGGCTTTACGCAGGACGCGGAAGGCAACAGCACGGCCGGTGTGGCGGAGATCATCATCGCCAAGCACCGTAACGGCGCCGTAGGAAGCGTAAACCTGCGCTTCATCGACCGTCTCGCGAAATTCATGGACCTCGACGGCGGCCTCGACAACGGCGGCGGCATGGGGAATTACGGCGGGGGTGGCGGCGGCAACACCAACTCCTACGATCCGGCCGCAGGCATTACGCCGTCAGCAGATTTCGGCAGCGGAAATATCATCCGCGGCTCGAAGATGAACGACATCGAAGAAGATCCGTTCTAAGAAACTTCAGCGGTTTCTTTTCGTGCGCCACTCCGAAAGCGCCTTATTGAAAAAGGTCCAGACTTCCGCACTGTCGCCATCCACGTAAACGTTAAACTTCGAACCGTCGTGCCTGGTCACTTCGAGCCAGGAGGCGTAAGTCATTGCGTGGGAACGGTCGTTCGTGCGCATGGTGTCCACATCGGCATAATAAGCGAAATCGATGGTATTCTTGGCCGTATCGTTTTTGTCGATCCAATAAGAAGCGATGCGTTTGCCGGTAAAAAAATTTCCGCTCTGTTCATAAGCAGACTGCCGGTCATACAGCAGGATCTGTTCCCCGGTATCCAATAGCCCGAGCGCACGGATGTATTTCTTTTCTGCTTCCGGCATATCGTTTCCCTGCTTCAGCTTGCTGTTGCAGGAAGCTAATGCCGCGAAAAAAAATACCGCCGGGAAAAACAGCTTCAGGAAACTAAGGATTCGCATGGAAATATTCACGGTACCATTTGTTCTCGTGATGATCGAGCTTCGTCTCATCGATCACGTGCGCAGGATCGATCTTCGCGTATAGAATTTCCAGCGAAGCAAAATCACGCTGGCTGATTACTTTGAAACCGTTTCTCATCAACTGCGCCGCGCACACGCCCGCACCGACCTGGTAAATTTTGGTTTCGCCGAAACGGTTGCCGTCGTAAATGACCTGGCTGCCGCAGGCCGCACTGATGTCCATCATCACGGCGAGCTCGATTTTTTCCTTTCGCGCGAGCGCCAACATTTTTTCAGAAGCGGCGATCATGCCGGCCGTCCAGTCCTTGCCGCTTTCCGAGAGGACTTTCGCTTTACCATCGAGCACATCGAAGCCCGTGCCGCCGTGTATATCGCACATTTCACGCGGCGTGCCAAAGGAAAACTCTTCGGGACAGAACTTCACGATGCGAACGTTGTCGTATGTAAGCAGCTTCAGCGCAGCAGGATATTCACCGTTGGCGGTGCCGTCGTAACCGCAGGTCGTACCGGCAAGACAGGCGCTCATCAGGAGCCGGAGCGGGTTGGTTGTATCGGGAATGCGCAGCTGTTCTAAATAATTGCGGTCAGTCATGGAAGAATTTTTTAAGCATGGGACAACCGATAACTCACGAAAGTTAACCCGCTTTGCGGTCCCGGTGCAATGGGCTGCGAAGATTCGCGTACCACTTACCCTTTCCGGAACGTCATGCTGAAGCAGCTTCCCTTGCCGGGCTCGCTCGTGACGTCAACGCTTCCTCCCATCGATTCGATCTGCAGTCGCGTCAGGAAAAGCCCCATGCCGTGCGCGTTCTTGTTGCCGTGAAAGGTTTTGTACATGCCGAAAAGCTCTTTCCCGTGTTTGGCGAGATCGATGCCCAGGCCGTTGTCGGTGATCTTCAGCGTAACGAAATCGCCTTCGGTCACGACGCTGAGCAGGATCGTACAGGTTTTTTCCAGCGAACGGTATTTGATCGCGTTCGAGAGCATGTTGAGCACGATGCTTTCGAGGTACAGCAGGTTGGCGGAAACGAACGTTCCTGCGGGCACGTGGTTGTGAATGGCGGCCTGGCACTCGCCGATCTCGAGCTGCAGCACCGACAGCACGTGCAGGATGCATTGATCGAGTGAAAGCCGCTGCAGCGCCGCATCTTTTTGATTCTGCACTTCGACGATCTCCGCCAGGTCGTTGACGGTGGAAGAGAAACGCGCGAAGACGGTCTTCAGCATGCCCAGCAGCTTTTCTTTCTCCACTTCCGCTTCGGATTTGTCCAGCAAAGCGATCAGCCCATGCAGGTTGTTCGCGTACGAGCGCAGGTTATGCGAAACGATATTCGCGAAATTGAACAGCCGCGCATTCTGATCTTTCACGATCTCGTTGGAGCGCTTCAGCTCTTTCTGCAGATCGATGATCGGTGTTACATCGGCAACGTGAACGAAAAAACCGCGCACTTCGCCTTCGACGATATCCGGGAAATAATTCGCGATGGCGTGACGCACTTTTCCGCCGGGAACAGGAATTTCTCTTTCGAAGGTTTGCGTTTCGCCTTTCAGCGCGTCGCGGACGTAAGGAAAATTCCTGGCGAAAAGTTCCGGGCCGAGCAATTCCGGCAGCGTCATCTTATCCAGCATCTCTTCGCGCGTTTTGCCGAACCAATCGGAATACGCGGCATTCGCGAAGCGGCAAACGAGATCTTTATCCCAATAAGCCAGCATCGCGGAAATATTATCCGCAACGTGAATGCTGATCGAATGAAGTGACGCGCGATGGGGCATGAAAAAGGGGGTTAGTATTGCCGCACAACTGTAAATATACGCTGTGTGCACCGCATTGTCACCGCGCGTTAAAGAAAAAACGCCGTGTTATCGGATTATCTTTGCGCATGCTCCGCACCGAACGTCTCCTGCTCCGCAATTGGAAAGACAGTGATTACGCACCCTTCGCCGCCATGAACGCCGATCCGCAGGTCATGGAATTTTTCCCGAAGCTGCTCACGCGCGAAGAAAGCGACGCAATGGTCGACCGCATCCGCAAAGCGATACAGGAAAACGGTTTCGGCTGGTGGGCGGTGGAAATTCCCGGCGTCACGGACTTCGCAGGATTCATCGGGCTGAGCCGTCCGAAGTTCGAAGCGCATTTCACGCCTTGTGTCGAGATCGGCTGGCGACTGGCAAAAGCTTTTCATGGAAACGGTTACGCGACGGAAGGTGCGCTCGCCTGCCTCGATTATGGTTTTCATGAATTGAAGCAGGAAGAAATTCTTTCGTTCACCGCCGTTCCCAACAAACCTTCCCAACGCGTGATGCAGAAAATCGGGATGACCTTCGCCGGCGAATTCGATCACCCGATGCTTGAAAAAGGTCACTGGCTGCAGCGACACGTCCTCTACAAAAAAACCGCCGCAGAACATTGAACCCTTCCCTTTTCACCCGAAACACGCAACACCGCAACACGCACCCACGCAACATCGCACCTTCGCACCTTCGCAACACGCAACACGAACCACCGCACCTCCAACACACTTTAACATTCCCGACAGAAAATTTCCCCGCCGCCTTTTCGTACCTTCGGAGAAGCAATCCCGATGAAACGCGTTATTCTTCTTTTCGCACTTGCCGCCCTCGCGCTGCCTTCGCGCGCCGCGTATTTGCTCCTTCCGATGGACGATACGCAGAAAGATCACCTGAAAGCGTACGGCATCACTTATTGGGTGCTGCAGCAGGGCGGTGAAGCGCAATGGCTGCTGAATTACCGCTACGGCAGCTTCCTGTTCCCTTACCAGAAAAGTTTCGAGAACGAATGCCTCGCGCGCGGCGTCACCTACGAAACGCTGCCCGATGCGAAAGCCGCAGCCATCCTCGAAGAAATTTCCAGCCCCGAAGTGAACATGGACGCGGTGAAGCTCGAGAAGCCGCCGAAGATCGCCGTGTATTCGCCGCCTGATAAACAACCGTGGGACGATGCCGTTACGCTCGTGCTCACCTACGCTGAAATTCCTTACCGTGTCGTGTACGACGAAAAAGTCATGCAGGATTCGCTTTCGCGTTACGACTGGCTGCACCTGCACCACGAAGATTTCACGGGGCAGTACGGACGTTTTTACAGCCAGTTCCGCTCGGCCGCGTGGTACCAGCAGCAGGTCGCAACCGACGAAGCGATGGCCTCCAAGCTCGGCTTTATGAAAGTGTCGCAGATGAAGCTCGCGGTCGCGAAGAAGATCCGTGACTTCGTAGGCGGCGGCGGATTCATGTTCGCCATGTGCTCCGCGACGGATTCGTACGACATTGCGCTGGCGGCGGAAGGCGTCGACATCTGCGGATCGATGTACGATGGCGACGGCATGGACCCGGCGATGAACACCAAGCTCGATTATTCGAAGTGCTTTGCGTTCCAGAATTTTCATCTGAAAACCGATCCGCTCGAATACGAATTCTCCGACATCGACACATATTGGGTGCGCAACCAGCGCGGCATCAACGAATCGAACGACTATTTCTCGCTGTTCGAATTCTCCGCGAAATGGGATCCCGTTCCCACGATGCTGTGCCAGGACCATGCGAACCTCATCAAAGGTTTTTGGGGACAAACAACAGGATTCGACAAAGCGCTGATCAAACCCGGCGTGCTCATCATGGGCGAGAACAAAGCGATCAACGAAGCGCGCTACATCCACGGCGATTTCGGCAAAGGCATGTGGACCTTCTACGGCGGTCACGATCCCGAAGATTACCAGCACCGCGTCGAAGAACCGCCGACCGATCTTTCGCTGTATCCGAATTCCGCAGGCTATCGTCTCATCCTGAACAACGTCCTCTTCCCCGCCGCGCGGAAGAAACATCAGAAGACGTAAAAAGTTCCAAGTTTAAAGTTCAAAGTTGGGTTTGGAAAAGGTTCAGATACCTGTTGCAATCCATAAACGTTGCATCATTTCAACGTTGAACCCGGAACTTTGAACCGTTGAGACAACCGGAGTATCTGCGGCCGACGCTGCATATGCTGCTGACCTGGGAGCAACTGAAGCCGTATCTGCGCAAGGACGTGAAAGCGAAGCTGGGCGTGCATTAAATCATCCGCTTCGTTATCTTTAAAACAGTTTCAACCTGTAGTATTGGCCGAAGGTCGGAAATATCAATTTTCAGGTCTGTGCATTTTTCAAAAAGCAGATCTAAATTGTATTGGTCTCTGAAATGTACAAAGCGGAATAAAAGTTCAGAGTGGTAACCGTCCATTGGAGTTACTGGCAATAAACCAGATTGACCGAAAATTATAGATTCAAGATCGCAAGTAATGCATTCCATTTTTTCATAGATGAAAAGTTTTGCGCAGCGCGCATTTAAAATCAGTTTGATCGAACCGTAACCATCACATTTTCATCACACGTTTCACTGTTTTGCCTTCGGTTGTGATCAGCTCGAACAGGTAAACACCGGCGCTGAAATTTTCCAGCGAAACAGTTTCGCCCGAATGAACGATTGAAGTCGCAACGGGCTTGCCCTGCACATCACGAATGATCAGCTCTGCAGCACTGGCATTGAATGTCATCGTTACCAGGTCGTTTGCAGGGTTAGGCATGATGTTCCATACAACACTCCCGGTTTCAGCGATGCCCGTATAATTGATCAGCACACAATTTGAAGTGTCAGCACACTGTTGAGCGGAGTAGCCAATGACAGCGTAGGTTCCATTGACAGAAACTGAAAAAGTCGCACTTGTTTGTCCTGGTAACGGCTGCCCGGTTGTACAATTAATCCATTGATAGGAAACAGCAGGAGATGCTGTTAATATTCCCGAACCGTTGTCGGTGGCAATCATGGTTGGCGTCGTGTTGATCGTGAGATTCAATGTCACTGTTGAATCGCAGCCTGCGCTGTTTGTCAAAAGATAAGTAGCCGTGCTGTTGGATGTTGTGTAGGTAACACCATCGATCCATGTGTACGATTCACATGCGGTTACAACATCGGTTCCGCTTGTAGCGGTGTTGATCGTCAGGTTCAGTGTTACTGTTGAATCACAACCTGCGCTGCTGGTCAGGATATGTGTCGCAGAGTTGTTGGATGACGTGTAGGTGTTGCCGTCAATCCAAACATATGAATCACACGCAGTGATCGCATCAACGCCGCTGGTGGAATTCGTGATCGTGAGGTTCAGCGTGACGATGGAATCACATCCGTTGAAAGCTGTCAATGTTTGCGTGTACGTTCCCGAAGCTGTATACGTCTGTGCATTCCACGTGTACGAATCGCAATCAGTCTGCGAGAAGTTGCCGGTAATTTGCGCCGGCTCGGTAATCGTAAACGACTGCGTAGCTGCGCAACCGTTGTCGTCCGTCGCTGTGCAGGTCCAGGTTCCCGGAGCTAAGCTGCTAATTGAAGTGGTTCCGTCTCCGGATGGATTGCCCGGAGTCCAGTCGTACGTGTAGTTGCCTGAACCGCCTGTTGCGACATTCACCGACGCAGCACCATCCGAACTACCGAAGCACGTGTTGTCGGACTGTGTCAATGATGTCAACGCTACCGTGTTCGCAGTGATGGTCAGGTTCAATGTGTAGACAGAATCACAACCACTGTTCACTGCGCCGCTAACTGTATAATTAATTCCGGTTTGCGATGTGGTGTACGTGTTTCCATCGCGCCACGTGAACGGCGTGCACGAAGTAATATTTTCGGTAGTTGTAACCGATGCACATTGATTCAGCTTCTGGATAAACGTAGCCGAAAGACCGACAGGAACCGTAAGATCAACAACTCCCGGACCTGGATCGAAGTCTACTGTGTTACTGAAATAGCCCGTGGTATAAATGCTCTCCCCCGGGCCCAGACGGATAGCTATTCCGGATTCGCTCCCTGATGATCCGAAAGAGATTGCCCATACAAAATTGCCCGAGGCGTCAAGCTTGCTGATAAAAATATCTGAAGCGCCTGCTGATACGAGATTACTGATTCCTGCACCCGGATCAAAATCCGCCGTACCCAGAAACATTCCCGTGGTATAAACATTTCCTGATGCATCCAGAGCCACGCCATATCCACGTTCATTGCTGGCTGAGCTGCCCATCGACCTTGCCCACACATAATTGCCCGAAGTATCCAGCTTATGCACGTAGATATCCCAGCTTCCGGCTGAAACTAAATTGGCCGTTCCGGCACCTGGATCAAAATCTACTGTGCCATCGTACTCTCCGGTGCTATGCAGATTGCCTGCAGCGCCTAAAACGAGATCATACGGCTCATCGCCTCCAATTCCTCCTGTTCTTTTCGCCCACACAAAGTTGCCTGCGGCATCCAGCTTGCTGTAAAAAATATCGCGCCCTCCAGCTGAGGTCAGATTACTGGTTCCTGCTCCCGGATCAAAGTCAGCTGTTCCTTCAAAAAATCCCGTGGTATAAATATTATCTGTAGCGTCCGCCGCAAGGGCCACTCCTGCCTCACCGTTGGGGTTCGTTCCACCCATTTTTTTTGCCCAGACAAAATTTCCAGTCGCATCGAGCTTGCTGACAAAAATGTCGGATGGTCCCGCTGATGTCAGATTAAACGTACCGCTTCCCGGATTGAAATCTGCTGTGCCCGAAAAAGCACCTGTCGTAAAAACATTTCCGGAAGCACTGACCGTAATGGCATACACGCCATCAGTGCCTGGCCCCCCCATGCTCTTTGCCCAGACGAAATTCCCCGCCCCATCGAGCTTGAGGATAAAGATGTCAGTGCCCGCTCCGGTCATGTTAAATGTGCCACTGCCCGGATCAAAATCGACTGTAGCGGTAAAGCCTCCTGTAACCAGTACATTTCCTGCAGCATCCAACGCCATATCAATGCCATTATCATTGTTGGAAGCACTTCCAAAGGAGTGTGCCCAGATAAAATTGCCGGACGCATCCAGTTTTGTGATAAAAATATCATACCCCCCCGCTGTAGTGAGATTGTACGTGCCGGCTCCCGGATCAAAATCGACTGTTCCGTCAAAATATCCGGTTGTGTAAACGTTGCCCCCAGCATCTACCGTAGAAGATCTCACATGAACGCCTGTTGTCGGCTCAAAATTGTTTGCCCAATCGAGCTCCTGGGCGTAGGTGGAAAGAAAAAGTACGTTTGTACAAATCAGAAAGAGGAATGCATTTAATTTTTTCATGAAGGGAGAAAATGTTGAGGCTAACGTAATTTTTTAATCGGGCAAATGTAACATTCGAATGATTGTTCAGCGCTCTATTGCTTTATTTTCCTCCCAATTTCTTACCTGTTCAAAAATTGTATTTCAATAATTTTTCGCGCTGCGATGATTGAAGACATGGTGATATTCAAACAAACGCCAGGTCTTAGAAAACGGGCGATTATATGGCTGTGGCCAGGGCGAAAGATATTTTTGAGATGGTTTCTAATGATTGGGGCAGGAATGAGGGCCTTCTTGAAATTCTCATTGAGGAAGGGATTTTGAGTAAACCAATAGGGCTTATTGGGGCATACTGTTACTGCAGACTGCAAACCGCAGACTACAGACTGCAAACCGCCAGTTGCCAACTGCAGAAACCATTTAACACCAAACCGCTCCGTTCAGCACCAGCGCTGCGTTCCGGCGATCTATTTTCTTATCTTCACACCTCCCAAAATTCCTATCTGCTTTATCATGAAAAACTATCTCAAAACACCGGTCGTCGCATTGGGCCTGCTGCTGAGCGTTGCTGCTTTCGCGCAGGATAAGACCAACAAAAAAGACAGCCAGATCAAATTCACCGTGGTGAAAGAAGCCAGCTGCACGAGCGTGAAAGACCAGTATCACTCCGGAACCTGCTGGTGTTTTTCAACGGAATCATTCCTCGAATCCGAATTCATGCGCATGGGCAAAGGCCCGGTCGATCTTTCCGAAATGTGGATCGTGCGCGCAGGCTACATCGAAAAAGCGAAAAAGTACATGCGCATGATGGGCAAAACGAATTTCGGCCCCGGCGGCGAACCGCATGACGTGATCAATCTCTCCGCAGTGTACGGCATCGTTCCGCAGGAAGCTTACCCGGGATTGCCCATGGGCGAAGACAAGATCCGTCACGGCGAAATGGACAACGTGCTCAAAGCGATCCTCGACGCGCAGCTCAAACTCGAAGACGGCAAGCTCACTTCTTCGTGGCTGGCAGCGTACACTGCAGCGCTCGACGCTTACCTCGGCGCAGCTCCGTCTTCTTTCCAGGTGAACGGCAAATCGTACACGCCGAAAGCGTACGCGGATTTCCTCGGCTTCAAACCGGAAGATTACGTAGCGATCACCTCGTTCACGCATCACCCGTTCTACACGCAGTTCGCACTCGAGATCCCGGACAACTGGAGCTGGTCGCTGCTGTACAACCTGCCGCTCGACGAGATGACGAAAGTCGTGGACAACGCAACGCTCAACGGTTACACGGTAGCGTGGGGCTCCGACGTCAGCGAGCCGTATTTCTCTTACAAAAACGGCATGGCGATCGTTCCGGAAAAAGACTGGGACAAGCTTTCGAAAGGCCAGCGTGATTCGCTCTGGATCATCCCGAGCAAAGACCGCGTCATCACGCAGCTCGCGCGCCAGGAAGCATTCGACAACCTGAGCACGCAGGATGATCACGGCATGCAGATCACCGGGCAGGCGAAAGACCAGGCGGGCAAAAAATATTTCATCGTGAAAAACTCCTGGGGCACGGAAAACAACGAATGCGGCGGCTACTTCTACTGCTCCGAATCGTATTTCCAGTTCAAGACGACCAGCATCATGGTCAACAAGAACGCGCTGCCGAAAGATATCGCTGCTAAAATCGGCGTGAAGCCGTAAGCAAAACTTCTGCAAAAAGAAAGAGGCTGTCTTCGGTGAAGGCAGCCTCTTTTCATTAGGGATGTGATGCTTTTATTTACCGCCGGCCGTGCTCTGGGTTGCGGTGGAATTCATCTTCGGCATCTTGTTCACTTTCTTCTGTGAAGTGCCGTGTGAAGGACGCATGGAAGAAGGTTTGCCGGAAGCAGTGGAGGTAGAAGAAGAAGCCGACGAAGAAGTGGAAGTGGCAGCCGTTGCCGGTTTCTGTGCGGGAGCCGGAGCAGCAGTCGTCGTTTGTGCGGCAGGTTGCGGCTTCGAAGCGCCTTTCTTCTGCGGATCCTGTGCAAAAGCGGCGGAGAAAAAGAACAGGGCGAATACTGCGGTAAGACAAGTGGTTTTCATGGTCGAAAGTTTTTTCGGTAAATGCTTAATCAAATGTAGGACGATGTCAAAGCAAAAAGGATGCCTTTTCGATAAAAACGGGAATTGAATTGCCGGGGTGGGCTTTTCAATGGGTATGGCGGGAGGTATTTAACGGCCGTTAACAAAATGAGAAAACAGTCGGTTGGTCGGTCAGTCAGTTGTCGGTCGGTCAGTCGGTCGGCAGTAATTACGCCGAATGACCGACGACATTTTCATAGGAGCACCGCCTTCCCATACCACTGCACAATTCCCATCCGAATACTACCTTTACCCTATGAGTACTTATTTCACCTACGAAGACCTCGTCGCATTGAAAGGGCTGGAGAAAAAGAAGCTGACCGGCGTCGTTTACAATTACTGGCAGAATAAAACCAAACCGGGCGAGGCGTTCGAATTTCTCGACAAGCTCGAATTGAAATTTTCCGACGGCAGCCACATCGTGTTGTCGACGACGGAAGACGATAACAATCCCGGCATCGTCGTGGTGCGCGATTTCGATTTTGAAAAAAGCCGTTTAATGCTCTTGCACGAATTCGGCGGCAAGATCGATATGCGTATGGAAGACCTGACGCAGAATCCGCTCTGGACGCCGGCCATTGGAAAAACGCTCGCGGTGGTCGGGCTTGTCGACGACGGTGAACAATCGTACCGCAACGACGCGATCATGCTGGACTTCGGCGATGAGAAGCTGGAGATCCATCCCGCGTTCGAAGGCCTGATGGTAGAACCTTACGAAGAAGTGTAGCATGACGCGAACCCTGTGCTTGTTCTTCCTGCTGCTTGCCTCCGCTCTGCCGGCGCAATACGACGAAGCACGTTACCCCGTCATCCCGCGACCTTACCGCCTGCTGCCGTTCGACGGCGATTTCCGCATCAATTCCGAAACGGTAATCGTCACCGACAGCAAATCGTATCGCAGGGAGATCGAACAGTTTCGCCGCGACGTGAAATCGCTTTACGGCATCACGCTCAAATTCGCCTCGCGAAAAGTGGCTTCGAATTTCATTTACGTTTCGGAAGACAGCCTCGACATTGCACGCGAAGGTTACGACCTCTTCATCAATCGCAACGACATCAGCCTGTACGGCGGCCACGCAGGAATTTTTTACGGACTGCAAACGCTGCTGCAATTAATTCATGTTGATCAAACCATAAATTCCGTTGCAGCGGCCTCGGGCACGATTCCTTCCTGCTCCATCATCGACCAGCCGCGTTTTTTCTGGAGAGGCCTGCACCTCGACGTCGTGCGGCATTTCTTTCCGAAGGAAAACGTGAAAGAATATCTGCGCTGGATGGCGATGTACAAGCTCAACGTTTTCCACTGGCACCTCACCGACGACCAGGGCTGGCGCATCGAGATCAAAAAATATCCGAAGCTCACGCTGGTCGGCGGCTGGCGCAACGGCACGCTGGTTGGGCATTACAGCGAATTCCCGGAACGCTACGATTCCATTCGTTACGGCGGCTTCTACACGCAGGATGAGATCCGCGAAGTGGTGCGTTACGCCGATTCGCTGCACATCACGATCGTTCCGGAAATCGAAATGCCGGGACATGCATCCGCCATTCTTGCCGCGTACCCTGAATTCGGTTGCACGGGCAAACCTGTCGACGTCGTGCGCAACTGGGGCGTGTTCGACGACGTGCTTTGCCCGACGGAAAAAACATTCGCCTTTCTCGACGACGTTCTGAAAGAAGTCTGCGCGTTGTTTCCCGGCAAATACATTCACATCGGCGGTGACGAATGCCCGAAAGCGCAATGGAAAACTTCTGCGTTTTGCCAGGAATTGATGAAGCAGAAAAATCTCAAAGACGAGAACGAGCTGCAATCCTGGTTCACGCAACGCATCGTCGCGATGCTGCAGGCGAAGAACAAACAGGCGATCGGCTGGGATGAAATTCTCGAAGGCGGTTTGGCCGAAGGCGCAGCGGTCATGTCGTGGCGCGGCGAAGAAGGCGGAGTTGCCGCAGCAAAAGCGAAACACGCAGTCGTCATGTCGCCCGGCGGTTATTGTTACTTCGACCATTACCAATCCTCCGCTCCCGGTGAACCGCTGGCAATCGGCGGGTATCTTCCGCTGGAGAAAGTGTACCGGTACAACCCGGTGCCGGCTTCGCTTTCTGCTGATGAACGGAAATACATTCTCGGCGTGCAGGCGAACCTGTGGACGGAATACATCGGCGAATGGAGCAAAGTGCAGTACATGCTTTTCCCGCGGATCTGCGCGCTGTCGCCGC
>CAMLEF010000040.1 GCA_946478675.1 uncultured Flavobacteriales bacterium
GGCGCTGTGTCCTTTGCCGGGATCGAGTCCGGCATGGGCAGCGACGCCTTTGACCGTCAGCGTGTAATCGCCTTCCGGAACGGTGAGCGAGAAGAAGCCGTATTCATTGCTGGCGGCCCCAGCGCCTTTCACTTCGGGAATGCGAACGATGGCGCCGATGATCGACTCGCCCGATTTTTTATCCTTCACGGTGCCGCTCACCGTGTATTTGTTCTGTGCGGTTGCTGCGAATGGGAACAGCAGTGTTAACGCGAGAATTCGGAAAAACAGTTTCATAGAGCAGTTTAGCTGATAATGGAGTCGCAGCGGCAGCAAAATTATTGTAACCGGGCGGAATAAATGCATGCCGTGGAATAAAGAGTCGGTAAAGCGCTGCGAAAAGCCGGTGAGCGGTAAAAAGCAGTGAAAGTGTTTAATGTTTCGCCGGTGAACGACGCCAAACGTTAAACAGGGCTGCGGCGTCAGCCGTGTCGGGTCTTAAGAACCGGCACTACCTCAGGTAGTCGATTGCAGCAGTAATTGGCCCCTTATTTCTTCAGCACGATGCGGAAGGTGGTGCCTTTGCCGGGAACGGAGCGCTTGACGAAAATCTCGCCTTTGTGGTATTGCTCCACGATCCGTTTGCAGAGCGAAAGGCCGAGCCCCCAGCCGCGTTGTTTGGTCGTAAAGCCGGGCTCGAAGATGGTTTTCACGCGGGAGCGCGGAATGCCTTTGCCGGTGTCGCTAATGTCGATGTAAACGAACTGCTGCACGTCGGAAACTTCGATCGTGATCTCGCCTTCGCCGTCCATCGCGTCTACGGCGTTGCGGCACAGGTTTTCGATCACCCAGGCGAAGAGCGGCACGTTCAGCGGCACGATGATGCTGCCGGTTGCGTTGTAATGGAACTTCACCGTTTTCGGCGAACGTGAGCGGATGTATTCGACCGCATCCCGCAGCGCGTCGATGATGTTCTCGTTGTTGAGCTTGGGCTGTGAGCCGATCTTCGAGAAGCGTTCGGTGATCATCTCGAGGCGCTTGACGTCCTGCGCGATCTCCTTCGTCATCTCGTCGTTCACGCCTTTCATCTTCATGTACTCCAGCCAGGCGATCAGCGACGAGAGCGGCGTTCCCAGCTGGTGCGCGGTTTCTTTCGCCATGCCCACCCAGACGTTGTTCTGCTCCGCGCGCCGCGAGGTGCTGAAGAGCAGGTACGCAACGATGAGGAACATGCCGATCACCGTGAACTGGATGATCGGGAAGTAGCGCAGTTGTTTCAGCTGCGACGATTCGGTGTAATAGATAATGTTCTTCCTGCCCTGGCCGAGCAACACGCGCACGGTGTCGCCGTTCGCCACGAGGTCTTTCAGCGCGCGATTGAGGTAGTTGAGCGAATCGTGTTTCAGCGCCAGCGTATCGAGGTTGCCGTAAGCGATGATCTTCTGCTCGGTGGAATCGAAATAGATGGCAGGCGCGGAAGCCGGGCTGGAGGCGACTTCACGAATGAAAGAGCGCTCGTTGTCTTCGTAAGAGCGGCGGATGTCGTCGAAGAGCTCGGAGTTTTTGTAGAAGAGATAATAGTTGCGCCCGAGTCCGTCGCTGAAGTAAAGAATGGAATCGTGCTGCCGGCGCATTTCCGCAAGCTCCTGGTACAGCCACGTCGTATCTTTTGCCTGCGCCGTGTCGAGGTTGCGCCACTGGCCGATCTTCCCTTTGCCGTCGGTGATGATGACCGGTACGGTTTCGTTGTTGCGGATGACGTGAAAGACGAATTCGAAAACGCTGTCTTCGCTCATCGGCACCTGCGGAATGAGGCGGGAGGCTTCGGCGAGCAATTCGACTTTTTTGCGTTCTTCTTTCGCGATCTTGCCGTAAAGCTGGTTGGTGGCTTCGCGCATCAGCGCTTTCCGCCGCACCGCTTCCGCCCACAATTCGACGTTGCGTTTTTCACTGACGGAGATCTTGCGCACGAGCCGGCTGGAATACCACAACGACACACCCACGATCAGGCTCGCCGCGATCAGCAGCAACCATTTCCAGCGTTGTTTTCGGGAATAAATATTCACAGTCGGGACTTCTATTCAAAGATACGGGAAAGTTCCGGTGCCAGGCTTCGATACGCTTCGCTACTCAGCCTGACACCGGAACGAATCATGATGATACGCTGCGCTACCCGGTGGTCATTGGAATCGAATCATGATGATACGCTACCCGGCAAATGCCGAGTTGAATTCTTGCATCAGGAAATGCGATTGTATTCGTCTCGCAAATGGACATGATGCATTGGTTGCATTAATGTCAGGCTGAGTAGCGGAGCCAGACATGGCGACCGATCATTGAAACGGTTCGCAGTCCGGAGAATGCAGAATGCAAATTTTTGCATTAAAAAATGCGATTGTATTCGTCTCGCAAATGGACATGATGCATTGGTTGCATTAATGTCAGGCTGAGTAGCGGAGCCAGACATGGCGACCGATCATTGAAACGGTTCGCAGTCCGGAGAATGCAGAATGCAAATTTTTGCATTAAAAAATGCGATTGTATTCGTCTCGCAAATGGACATGATGCATTGGTTGCATTAATGTCAGGCTGAGTAGCGGAGCGTATCGAAGCCTGGCATTAATGCGGCCAATGCATATGCGTGCGGAACAGCTTCACTGCAATAGCGAGCAGGACGATGCCGAATACTTTGCGGATGATCGCTACGCCGCCGACGCCGAGGAGCTTTTCGAGGCGAACGATGTTGCGCAGCACGACGTACACAAAGATGACGTTGACGACGATGGCGATGAGGATGCTGATGGTGCTGTATTCGGCGCGGAGCGAGAGCAGCGTGGTGAGCGTTCCGGTGCCGGCGATGAGCGGGAAGGCGAGCGGCATGACGGAAGCGGTGGCGGGCACTTCATCCTTGTAGAGACGAATGCCGAGGATCATTTCCAGCGAAAGGAAGAACAGCACGAACGAACCGGCGATCGCGAAATCCGATACGTCGATGCCGATGAGCGAAAGCATTTGTTCGCCGAGGAACAGGAACACGACCATGATCGCCAGCGACACGAGCGAGGCTTTGCGCGAATTCAGCTCGCCGACTTTCTGGCGCAGGCCGATGATCACGGGAATGGAGCCGATCACGTCGATGACGGCGAAGAGCACCATGGTGGCCGTGAGGGTTTCTTTGAGGTTGAAGTTCATAGCGGGAAATTATGCGGCAAAGGTAAAGCGATTAAAAGAAAAGGCCGCAGAGGCGCGGAGAGCGCAGGGAAAGCAACCTCGTTATGTTATGATCATGAAATTTCTTTGCGTGAGGGATAGCAGCGCCCGCCTGAATGACGCAGTCGGGCAGGGAAAGCCCGGAGCGCGCAGAGCGTGTGATGGCCGGACTTGCAGCGCCCGCCTGAATGACGCAGTCGGGCAGGAATAGCCCGGCCGACGCAGGAGGACACGCCCGCAATCCCCCGGAAATCGCTATTTTTATTCTCTCTCATGCACCTTTTTACCGGACACCGGAATAACCCTTTCCACCGCGGATTTTTGCTGGTCGTGCTGCTGTTTCTCGGCATGGCGGCACGTGCGCAGGGGGATATGCGCTTTTTCGGTACGGCGACGAAGGACGGCAAACCGCTTTCGGGCGCTACGGTGACGGTGCAGATGGACGGCCGGCAGATCATCAACCTCACGACGGGCAAGAACGGCAAGTTCAAATTCACGATCGATATCGGTCATTCGTACCGCATCAGTTTTTCTGCGCCGGGCTGCGTCGATATGTTCATGACGATGGACCTGCACGTGCCCGCGGACAAGGCCTGGATCTATCCCGACTATTCTGCGGAAATCCCGTTCTTCTCGGCGAACGATCCGAAAGTGAAAACGGAACTTTTTGCTCAGAAGCCGTTCATCAAAGTAGTCTTCGACGGCGACAAGGGTTTTTACGATGATCCGAAGTATCGTTTCATCGACGAGATCTTCAAGGACCCGCTGGAAGAGCAGCGCAAAAAAGACGAGCTCGCGAAAAAAGAAGCGGAAGAGAAAGCGAAACGCGACGCCGATGAGAAAGCGCGCAAAGACGAAGAGGAACGTCAGCGCCTCGCGCAGGAAGAAGAAGACCGTCGCCGCAAAGAAGAGGAAGACAAAAAGAAAAATACCGTCACTACACCCGTTGCCGAGCAGCCGCAGCAGGATCCTTCGATGGAAACCGACGCGATCAAGCTCGAGCGTGACAAGCAGGAGAAGCTCAACCGCGAGAAGCAGAACAAGAACATCCGCGCGCAGTACGAGAACAACCTGCTCAAGCTCGTGGCGGAAAGCGAGCGCCGCAACAACCTGCAAAAGTTCAACAAGATGAAGGACGATGCGCAGGGCAATTCCGTTGTGCAGGTGATGCGCCTCGAAGCGCAGGTGAAAGCGCAGAATGATTTTCTCATCCAGCAGCAGCGGGAACGGCAGCGGCAAACGCTCGCCAACCGGCAGGTGAAAGAGCTTCGTCTCAAACAGCTTGTCGAAACGGCGGCGCTGGTGGACCGCGATTCCAAGGTCAATCACCTGCGCCCTATTGTTTCTTCCGCGCAGCTCAACTACGCTCCTTCGCCGAACATTGTCGTAACGACACTCGACGGCATTTTTTCCAATACGTTTACCACGGTCATCAGCTGGCCGGGCGGCAAGCGTACCATTTTCCGGATCAAAGAATATTGGTGGGGAAGCCGGTATTATTACCGTGACGACGTGGAAATAGATGCCAAAACCTACGACGCCGAACTGTACCGTCGCAAACGCAGCTGATCCCTTTATGCTGAGAAAGATCTACGCACTCTTCCTGCTGCTTGTCGCGCTGACCGCCGGCGCACAAACGACCAGCTTCATCACCTACGGCACCGAGCAGGGCCTCGTGCAGTCGCAGGTGCAAACGCTCGTGCAGGACAACGACGGCAACCTCTGGATCGGCACGCTGGCGGGCTTGTCGTGCTACAACGGCTATTCCTTTAAAAATTATTCCAAGCAGGACGGCCTCGCGGAAGACTGGGTGACGGTTTCGTACAAAGATTCGAAAGGCGACATCTGGTTCGGTCACTGGGCCGGTGGCGTGAGCCGTTACAATTCGAAAACGAAAAAATTCGAAAGCCTCAACCTCGAAGAATACACGCGCTTTCACACCGTCACCGCGATCGTCGAAGACAACCAGGGTTATTTCTGGATCGCGACGGAAGGCTCCGGCATTTTCATTTACGACCCGGTGAAGAACCGCATGTTCGCGCTCAACGTGAAAGACGGGTTAGCGAGCGCCAACGTTTACGCCCTCGCGCTCGACAGCAGCGCCAACATGTGGATCGCCACGGATCACGGCATCACGATCTGCGACACGAAAGGCGATATCAGCTCGCCCGCTTCGTTCGTCGACCTGAGCGCCGCGCGCGGATTTCCCAGCGACGTGATCACTTCTTTTTCGCTGGCCAACAACGGAGCGGAAATGTGGGTGGGCACCGGCGACAAAGGCGTGATCGCGCTGCAGCTGCCTGCGGGATTTCTCAACCGCAACGCGCCGACGCTGATTCCTACGATGCGCGTGTTCGGCACGGCGCAGGGGCTCGGCTCGGATTTTATCGATCACGTGATTGAAGATTCGCACGGCACCATCTGGCTGGGCACAACCGGTGGCGGCGCTACGCGGATCTCTCCCGCGAAATCGACGAACCGCCTCGACGCGCTGGACAAAGCGATTGTGAAAGTGTACAACACGCGGCAGGGGTTGAATTATTTCAACGTGAATGCGCTGCTCGAGGATCGCGAAGGCAACGTGTGGATCGGCACGGATGTCGGATTGAATCAATACCGCGGTGAACGTTTCCAGCTCTTCGATAAACAGGACGGCCTCATCAACGACATTGTGTGGGCCACGTGCGTCGATCGCGAAGGCAACGTGTGGCTGGGCACGAACGAAGGTCTCGCGAAGCTGGTGTTCTATACCGTTCCCGGAACCGGCGAGCGAAAATTCACCGTGCGCAATTTCACGACGGAAGACGGGCTCGGCAGCAACGTGATCCTTTCGCTGTACGAAGACGATGGCGGAACGCTGTGGGCGGGCACCGGTTTTGGCGGCGTGAGCCGCTTGTCGCCGGGCGCATCGCGTTTCGAAACGTTCAGCACGAGCGATGGTCTTGCAGGCGATGTCGTGTACGCGATCAACTCCGATACGAAAGGCAACCTCTGGTTCGGCACGAAAGAAGGCGCATCGAAATTCGATCCGTCGACGAAAACGTTCCGCAACTACACGACGGAAGACGGGCTCGGCGGCAACAACGTGTATCGCATTTTCCGCGACAGCCGCGGCAATCTCTGGTTCGGCGCGCTCGGCGGTTATCTCTCCGTGTTCGACGGCAAGAGCTTCACGAAATACGACGAGACGAGCGGCATCGTGCACCGCTTCATGCTTTGCATCAACGAAGACAAAGACCACAACCTTTGGTTCGGTGCATACGGCGGCGGGCTATACATGTTCGACGGCCGCACGTTCCACAACCTCACGATGAAAAACGGCCTCGCGACGGAATCACCGTATGCGATCATCGCCGACAACGACAACAACATCTGGGTGGGCAACAGCCGCGGCCTCGACAAATTCAACCGCAGCGACAGCACGTTCTCGCATTACGGGCGCACGGAAGGTTTCCTCGGCGTGGAAGTCAACCCGAACGCCGCATCGATCGCACCCGACGGCAGTCTTTGGTTCGGCACGATCATGGGCGCGGTGAAATTCGATCCGAAACAAAACGGCAAAAATGAAATTGAACCGCTGACGTTCATCAACGGGTTGAAAGTGTTCATGCGCGATGCCGATTTTCCGCAGGACGCGCGTTTCAGCTACGATCAGAACCACCTCACGTTTTCATTCGTGGGGATCAGCCTTACGAACCCCGAAAAAGTAAAGTACCAGTACAAGCTCGAAGGTTTCGATAAGGATTGGTCGCCGGTGCCGACGCATTACAACGAAGCAGTGTATTCGAACCTCCCGCCGGGTGAATACACGTTCATGGTGCGCGCTTCGAACAACGACGGGCTGTGGAACAAGGAACCGGTGAAGTACAAATTTTTCGTGCGCCCGCCGTTCTGGCAAACTGCGACGTTCTACGTGCTGATGACGCTGTTCGTCGTCTTCAGCATTTTCGGTTTCGACAAGATGCGCACGCGCAGCCTCAAGAAGCAGAAGAAAATTCTCGAGGAGAAAGTCGAGCAGCGCACGCTCGAACTCGCGTTGAAGAACGAAGAGCTCGCGCAGAAGAACACCGAGATCACCGACAGTATCCGCTATGCGAAACGGCTGCAGGATACGATGCTGTTGCCGAGCCGCGAGTTGCGCAAGGCGGTGCAGGAATCGTTCATCCTTTACAAGCCGAAAGACATCGTCAGCGGCGACTTCTATTTTTATCGGCAGATCAACGCGAACGGCAAACGCAAAGCGGTGATCGCTGCGGTGGATTGCACGGGCCACGGCGTACCGGGCGCGTTCATGAGCATCGTCACCAACGACATGATCGTTTCCGTCATCGACGCGAACCCGAACGCCACGCCGGCGGAAATGCTCGACGGACTGAACCGCGTGATGTCGGACAAGATGCGCCACACGATCGACGATATCAAAGTGCGCGACGGCGTCGACATTGCGCTTGTTGTGCTCGATCTCGATACGCTGGAGCTGCAGTATTCCGGCGCGTTCAACCCGATGTATTTGTTCCGCGGCAAACAGTTCACCGAATACCGCCCGGATAAAATTTCCATCGGCGGATACAAGGAAGAAGCGGCGAAGCGTTATAACAACGCGACGATCCAGCTGCAGGCCGGCGATACGTTCTACCTCTTTTCCGACGGTTACGCAGACCAGTTCGGCGGACCGCAGGGCAAGAAGTTCAAGCTCTCGCAGATGAAAGCGCTGCTGCTGAATTTGCAGGACCAGGACATGATCGACCAGCACCGCATCCTCGAGCAGACGATCGAAACGTGGAAAGGCACGCACGAGCAGGTGGATGATATGCTGGTGATTGGTGTGCGCGTATAGGATGGCAGACTTTTGGAAGCGAATGAAACTGCATCGGGCGATACGTTTCAAATCTTCTGAAAAATGAAAAACGGTTTTAATTTTTCTTACGACGAATCGCTCGGCGCGGTAGTGATGGAATGGAACGGCTATTTCACCAGTGAGCAGTTCCGCCTCGGTACGGAATTTATGCTGGAGATGCTGAAGCAGCACAAAGCGAACAAAGTGCTGGCGCTGATCCAGGACATGGTGCTCATCGGTATGGAAGACCAGCAATGGCTCGAAAAAGAATTTCTCCCGCGCGCGATCGACGCCGGTTTCAAAGCCTGCGCGATGCTGACGCCGAAACATTATTTCAATAAAGTCGCTGTCGAGAACGTTACTTATAAAATCGACCAGCAAAAGCTTCGCGTGAGCCTCTTCAACACGGAAGAAGACGCGCGCAACTGGCTGCGGTCGTTTCAAATTGAAAACTCATTTTCGGAAAACTGAGAACTGTGGCTGACCCGTTCCTGTTGGAAATCCGCCGGGCAAAATCTTCCGATGCTGCAGCGCTGCGTGAATTGTCGGAGCATGCATTCCGTACCGCTTATTCCTGGTACAACACGCCGGAAGATATGGAGCAGTACGTTCGCGAACATTTCAACGCGGCGACGATTGAAAAAGAAGTAGCCGATCCTTCCCTTTATTATTTACTGGCGTTCGAAGAAAACGAATTGGTCGGCTATGCGAAGCTCGACCTGCAAACGGAAGTGTTGCGTGACTGCGGCGAACGTCCGTTGGAAATTGCGCGGCTGTATACGAAACCGGAACGCATCGGCGGTGGTATCGGAAAGCAGCTGGTAGATGCCGTCGCGGATTATGCGCAGCAAAACGGTTTCGATTGCGTTTGCCTCGGTGTTTGGCAGAAGAATGAAAAGGCGGTGAAATTTTACAAACGCGAAGGATTCGTCATCACCGGCACGACCACGTTTGTCCTCGGCAGCGATCCGCAGGATGACTTCATCATGGTGAAACGCGTGTGATCATTTTTTCCCCGCGCGGGAGATGATGAACACGAGCAGCGCGATGATCAGCACGACGAGAAGGATGCCGGCCCAGAAACCGGTCTTGAAAATTCCGCCGATCACTTCACATCCGGCCAGGAAGAAAATGATGCAGGCGAAAAAAGCATAAGCAAGCGTACGGCTGTTCATGAGGCTTTCTTTTGTTCGTTCATAGCTTCCGGCTTTTGCGGAAAGCGGGATTTGCGTTTGTATTCGTGCTGCTTCTTCGCTTCGTCGATCGAATGCGATTGCAGCAGGCTTTCTTCTTCTTTCACGAGCTCGCTCAGCTGCGTGTAATATTTCTGGATCACTTTCAATTCGTCTTCCGTGATGTTCTCGATATTGACGAGACGATTGCTCGCATGATCATGCGCGGCCAGCAGTTCGTTCAGCTTGAGGTGCAGCGCGAGCGAATCTTTATTCTGCGTTTTCTGGATGAGGAACACCATCAGGAACGTGATGATCGTGGTGCCGGTGTTGATGACGAGTTGCCAGGTTTCGGAATAATGAAAGACCGGGCCGGTTACTGCCCAGCCGATGACCAGCAGCAGCGCGCCCATGAACGCGCCTGTCGAGCCCGCAGCCCGTGTTACTGACGATGCAAACCGTTCGAAAAATCCTCCGCGCGTAGTTGTTGCTTCTTTCATGCACACAGCGGAAGAAAATCCATGCCATTCCGCTTTCACGAAGAAGCAGCGCTAAAAACCGAAGGCATTTTGCGGAAGAAATTCCCCGGATTTTCCCATTGTGTAGCCCTCGCCGCGATTTGTATCTTAGCGACAAATCCAAACTCGCTATGGCAATCACCTACCTGCTCCTTACCGCACTGATCCCGTTATTTACCGGGTTCATCTGGTACAACAACAAACTCTTCGGCAAAACCTGGATGACGGGCGCCGGCCTCACGGAAGAACAGCTGAAAGGCGGCAACATGGTCAAGATCTTCGCACTGACGTACGTGCTCGGTTTTCTCGTCAGCGTCGGGCTCATGTTCCTGGTCATTCACCAGTTTCATTTTTACTCCATCCTCGCCAATGAGCCGGGCATCAGAGATCCGAATACGGAAGTTGGAAAAATGGCGAAAGAGTTTATGGAGAAATACGGCCACAACTTCCGTACGTTCAAGCACGGCATGTTTCACGGTGTGCTCGGCGCGATCTTCCTCGCCATCCCGGTGCTCGGCATCAACACGCTGTTCGAACGCCGTTCGTTCAAATACTTCGCAGTGAATGCCGGCTACTGGATCATCACGATGATGATCATGGGCGGCGTGATCTGCCAGCTGCTGCCTGTCGCCGGCAATTCCTGAGCAATTCGACAATACCAAAAGAGCCGTGACGAATCATCACGGCTCTTTTGTTTTCAGCAGGATTCAAATTATTCGACGGCGCAAACGAAGAGTTTCGAATCGCGGTTGCCTTTCAGTTTGTACAGCGACCGGAAGCCGACTTCGGCAATGATGAAATTCATGCCGGGCGAACGGTATTCTTCTTCGATGCTGCGGATGTCCAGCCCTTCAAGCTCCGCGCCTTCGCTGTAGCGGATGTACACTTTGATCGTGAAATCCGTTTCGAGCAGCTGCGACGGGTTGTAATTTTCCTGCTGCGCGTTTTTCAGCTTCTTCAGCTTTTTGTAAGCGTAGCGGTAGTTGTACGTCAGCGCGGAAATATCCGAGAGCACGGCGCTGCCCGTCGGATGGCTGCCTGCGCCTTTGCCGGTGAACGTCTGCTTGCAGGAGAACGCGCCTTCGACTTCGATGCCGTTGTACTCGTACATCACTTTGAAAAGCTCGTCGTCGGGACGAACGAAGCGCGGCATCACGTACACGCGGAACTTGTCGCCGGATTTTGCAGCGGAGGCGATGAGCTTGATGCGCAATCCTTTCTCGCGCGCATAACGGATGTCGTTGAACGTGATGTTCTGGATGCCGAGCGTCAGCACCTGTTCCGGTTTGAGAATGACGCCGAACGCGTGAACACCGAGCAGGCACAGCTTGTACATCGTGTCGAAGCCGGCCACGTCGAGCCACGGATCCACTTCGGCAAAACCGCTCTTCTGTGCGTCGCTGAGCACTTCGCCATAATCCTTGCTCTCGAGCTCCATGCGCGTGAGGATGTAGTTCGTGGTGCCGTTGAGAATGCCGCGCAGGCTGCTGAGCAACTCGTTGTCGTAATATTCTTCGAGCGTGCGGATGATCGGGATGCTGCCGCCGGCTGAACCTTCGTAAATGAGCGCGACGTTGTGCTCTTCCTGCAAACGGTAAAGCTCATCGAAATACGTGGCGAGCATTTTTTTGCTGGCGCTGACGACGCTCGTGCCGTTCTGCATCGCTTTCTTCACGATGGCGAACGCTTCGTCGGTATCATTGATCATTTCTATGACCACGTCGAGGTCCTGGCGATCGAGAATGTCGTTTTTGTCGTACGTGATCAGCGAAGCATCGACGCTGCGTTGTTTCGCCGGGTCTTTCACGCAGATGCGGCGGATGTCGGCCTGTAGCACTTCGGAATGATTGAGCACTTCGTAAAGTCCTTGGCCGACGCAGCCGAAACCGAACAGCGCGACCGAGATTTTTTCATTTTCAGACATGATGGGTTGGTGTTGATTGGGTTGTTGAGCAATTCGAAATTAAAATGCGATGCCTTCTTTCATCAGCGCCTCTTCGAGCTGCGAGGAAGAAGTAACGATGATGCCTTTGATGCCGGCATCCGCTGCGCCAACGACATTCGGTGCGGTGTCGTCGAGAAAGAGCGCTTCACCGGGAGCAATGCCGAGATAGTCGAGCACGATGGTGTACGCCAGTTTTTCCGGTTTGCGCGCGCGAATCTCGTGCGAGCTGAAAATGTGTTCGAAATGCGAAAGCACTTCCGCGTATTTCGCCGGCCAGACTTTCGCGTGCGAAGCGTTTGTATTCGTAAGCGCAACGAGGCGGTAATTTTTCTTCAGCTTCGCGAGCAGCTTCGGCATGGCCGGGTACACGTCGAGGTAAATGTCGCACCAGCCTTTCTCGAATTCCGCAATGCTCAGCGGGAAACCGATCAGCGTGGAAACATGCTGCGCATATTCTTCGATTGTGAGTTTGTCTTCCGAAAAGAGATCGTACGCTTCATCGAATTTGAAACGCTTGCGGATCGTTTCATACGGAAGCTTCGACGTTTCTTCCCACGAGGCAAACGCGCGTCCGAAAGAAACATCGAACACAACTTTCCCGAGATCGAAGAGGAGGACTTTGTAGTGGCTCATGGTTTCAGATATGCAATCCACATTCCGTTTTCGAGCGGTTCACCCAACGTCCTTCTCTTCCGCGTCCTTTCACCGTGCAATGAATGCAGCCGACCGAATTGAAACCGTGCGCCACCAGCGGGTGCGGCGGGAGCTGGTGCTTTTGTAAATATTCTTTCGCCGCTTCTTCGCTGAGATCGATGATGGGGTAAAATTTCACCAGTCCGCCTTTCTCTTCGAAGACATTCATCTGCTTGCGGTAATTATTCTGCGACTGCATGAGCCCCGACACCCACACATCGTATCCCGGCTTCAGCTTGTCGAGCGGCTCCACTTTGTTGATCGAGCAGCAGAGATCAGGATCCTTGCTCCAGGTCTGGTCTTCCTTCGTGAATTTGTTTTTCCATTCTTCCGGCAACACATCCTTCACGCGAAGGTTCAGCAGCTTCGTAAGCACTTCTTTGTATTGCAGTGTTTCGGCGAAGTGATACGTCGTGTCGAGGAACAACACTTCCTGTTCCGGGCGGATCGTGCTGAAGAGGTGCAGCAGGATGGCGGAAGTGGTTCCGAAAGAAGACGTGAAAAGAACTTTATGGAAATCGTGATACAATTCTTTCACGCGTTCCTCCGGTGTCAGCACACGGTATTTTTCATTCAGCACGTCGAGGTTCATGACAGGAAAGTTTTCACGATAATGTTTAAGCTGATGATGATGACGAGCATTCCGACAAGGATCAGTCCGTTGCGGACGGAGATGCGCGCCGACAGCCAGATCGAGAACGGTGCAGCGCACATCCCGCCAATTACCAGCCCGAGGATGATCGTCCAGTGCTGGATGCCGATCATGAAGAAGAACGTCACCGAGCTGATCACCGCCACGAAGAATTTCGCCGCGTGCGCCGATCCGATCGAATAGCGTAAGTCGCGGCCGCCGGCCACCAGCGTCGTGGTAACGATCGGTCCCCAGCCGCCGCCGCCGACGGAATCGAGGAAGCCGCCGAGGCTCGCGAGCACGCCCATGCGACGGATCTTTTTCCTGCGTTTGTTTTTCGGGCCGATCGCTTTGCGCACGATGAGAATGCCGAGCACCAGCGTGTAAACGGCGACGAACGGTCTTACGTAAAGCATTTTTGATTTCAGCAGCGAAACCGTGCAAGCGCCGATGATCGCGCCGACCGCGCCGGGAATCAGCAGCTTGCGGAAAAGCTTGACGTTGATGTTGCGGTAACGGAGATACACCAGCGAAGAAGTGCCTGTCGTAAAAATTTCCGAAGCGTGCATGCTCGCGCTCGCCACCGCAGGAGAAATTCCGAACGAAAGCAGGAACGTCGTTGTGCTCACGCCATACGCCATGCCGAGCGATCCGTCGATCAGCTGCGCGATGAAACCGCCGAGTATCCACCAGAGAATATTCGAGTCGATCGAGTCGGCGATCTTCCCGGCGACGGCTTCGATGGGCACGTATTTGAACAGCAGGTGGCCCGTGATCATCAGCGCGATGGCGGAAGCGGCATAAAGGGTAATGGTGCGCGTGCGTTTTTGAAAACGTTTTTTCTTGTCGTCTTTCTGCACGAGCACCGCCGTCGCTTCATTGAGCGCTTTTACTTTTTCCGCGAAATCGCCGCTGAGCTTTCCGCGCAGCTCGTTCAGTTTTCCGATGGAAACCTGAACGCCGTCGGGAAGCGATTCATCAAACACTTCGCGCAACCGTTTCGCCATCGTCGGCGATTTTCCATTGGTGGAGATCGCAATTTTCAGATCGCCTTTGCGCACGACGGACGACAAATAGAAATCGCAAAGGCCGGGCTTATCTGCTACGTTGACGAGCAGGTTCTGCCGGTGCGCTTCGAGGGCGAGTTCTTCGGAGACGGCGTGATCGTTAATGGCGATGAAGACCAGGTCGGCTTCTTCGAAATCGGCGGGAATGGCTTCGCGCTCGAAGAGCAGCAGGTTCGTGAACTCTTTCGAGAGCTCTGAAATTTCCGGGCTGATCTCTTTCGCGACGAGCGTGATGGCTGTTGCAGGACTGTTGGAGAGCAGCGCCTGCAATTTTTCAAACGCCACTTTTCCGCCGCCGATCAGCAGCACGCGCAGCTCTTCCAGCTTCAGGAAAACCGGGAAGAGCGGATTTTCACTCCCCGCGTCCGCCGCCGATTCGATCAGGTCCTCACTTTGCGTCTTCATGTTTCAGGTTCCATTCCCAGGTGAGGCCGCCACGAACGATGTGCTGCAGCTCTGCTTTCTGACTGTTGGTTTGCAGGTAAAGATTCAGGTACTGCAGCTGCACTGCGAACGCCGGGCTGAAGCGATAACCGGCACCCGCATACGCACGGTTTTGGTCGAAGGCCGAGAAGCAGCCGTTCTTCAGCGCGAAAAACAGCTCATCGCCTGCAGCGAGATAAATTCCTTTCGAAGGCGTTTTTCCCAACGGAAAATTCCAGTCGCAACGGAAGCGCGCGCGGAACGAATGGAAGCTGTAATCTTCGTGCAGCTCATCGCCGTTGTATTCGCGGATCAATCGCTGCTCGATGCGCAGGCGCGGATAAAAAGTGCCCGCTTTCGTTTTAAACTTTTTCCCGATCTCCTGCCACGGGCGCCATTCCGGGCGCGGCGGTTTCCCGTTCGGGTTCGGGTACAGGCTGAAATAGCCAACGCCCGCAGTGAAGATGACTTTGTTCGTCGTCACGTAGCTGATACCCGGCCGCACGATCAGCGTGTTCCAGTCGCCGTCGGTGTATTCGTAGCGCGCCTGGAGATCGAGCGTTGCCGTCCAGTGATCGGAGAAATTCACCGTTCCGAAAAAAGTCCCCCACGCGAGGTAACGGGTGGTTACCTGCGCGGGAGCTTGTTCCGGGTGAAACATCAAAAGAGAAAAGAGGGCGATAAAAAGTGTTCGCATTTTACAGGTTGGGTTGAGGCGTAGTACGAAGATACGGCTTGATGCGCGTGTGTCCTTTCGGAAATTTCGCAGGAATGTCTTCGTCCTTGATCGCCGGCGCAATTACCACATCTTCGCCGTATTTCCAGTCGGCCGGCGTGGCCACGCTGTAGTTCGCGGTCAGCTGCAGCGAATCGATCACGCGAAGCAGCTCGTCGAAGTTGCGGCCGGTGCTCGCGGGATACGTCAGCGTCAGCTTGATCTTTTTATCCGGGCCGATCACGAACACGGAACGCACGGTGAATTTGTCGTTCGCATTCGGGTGGATCATGTCGTACAGCGACGCCACTTTTTTATCCGCATCCGCGATGATCGGGAAGTTCACGACGGTATGCTGCGTTTCGTTGATGTCCTTCACCCAGCCTTCGTGCGAATCCAGCGGATCGACGCTCACCGCGATGATCTTCACGTTGCGCTTGTCGAATTCCGGTTTCAGCTTCGCCGCGCGGCCGAGCTCTGTCGTGCACACCGGCGTGTAATCCGCAGGATGGGAAAAGAGAACGGCCCATTTGTCGCCGATCCAGTTGTGGAAGGAGATTTCACCTTCCGTGGTTTGCGCCGTAAAGTCAGGCGCGAGGTCTCCGAGTCGTAAGCTCATAATTGATGGTTGTTTGGATGTTAGTTTAAGAGATGGTTTTCGATGGAAAGAAGATAAGCGGCATGCGGATTTTTCCGGACGACTTCGCCGATGACGATTACCGCCGGCGCTTTGATGTTTTCCTGCCGCACCGCTTCGACGATCGTGTCGATGGAACCGACCGCGATGTTCTCCGTCGGCAATGAACCGTCCTGGATTACAGCGACCGGCACGTTACCTCGTTGGAACGACTGGTAGATCGCGACGATCTGCGGCAATTGGCGAAGGCCCATCAGCACGACGACCGTTGCGCCGGATTGTGCGGCGAGCTCCAGGTCTTCCGGAATTTTCCCTTCGCTGTTGCGACCGGTGATCACCCAGAAGCTTTCGCTCGTGCCGCGGTGCGTCACCGGGATGCGTTGCAGCGCAGGCACGCCGATCGAGCTGGAAATGCCGGGAATCACTTCGGTCGGAATGTTGAAGGACTCCGCGTATTCGAGCTCTTCGATGCCGCGGCCGAAGACGAACGGATCGCCGCCTTTCAGTCGCACCACGTGTCCGTGCGTGAAGGCATAATCCACCAGCAAAGTATTGATTTGCTCCTGCGAAAAACTATGATGCCCCTCACGTTTGCCGACGAAGACACGCTTCGCATTGTAAGGAACGTATTTGAAAATTTCAGGATTCACCAGCGCGTCGTACAGCACGACGTCGGCTTCGCCCAGCGCATTCACGCCTTTAATAGTGAGCAGCTCGGGATCGCCGGGACCTGCGCCGACGAGTGTAATGCGGGGAATGATGATTTCGTTTGACATGATGTTGTCGTTTTTGAAAAGAGAAACAATGGAAATGATGCGGATCAGAAGCGATCCCAGGCATCGTGTTCGGCAGAGCGACGCATTCGCTCCGAAATCCATTGTCGACAACAACGCTCGAATCGCGCCACGAGCAGGCGAAGAAATCGTTTCATGGCCTAGTTGAGTTGAACGTTGGTGAGTGTTGCTTCCTGTTCGCGATAGTAACCGGCATTGGCTAAAAATGCAGCGGCATCATCGATGTATTTTCTGGCGAACGACAACGAAGGCTGCTGCTGGTTGAGGCGCAATACGTGTTCGCGGAAACCGCCGGGAAACGGAAACGACGGCGTTCCGGTGAAATGCGCATCGAACTTGTCGAGGATGCTGAGCTGCGTGTTCACCGCGATTTCTTTCGGGAGCAGCAACGCTTTCGCCGCATGCACGAAGGTGTTGTACGCTTTGTAAATCGCATCGGCATGACGACCGGCGTAGAAATTTTCTTCCGCAAGCTTCAATGCTTCATGCGCTTCGATGAGCAGCGTGGCAACAAGATCGATCTTCACGCCCGCGCATTCGCCCACGCCGATCGCCGTTTCGAATTTCGTTTCCTGGTTCCAGTCGATGAGCTCTTCCGCGCTGACGTTTGTCGTATCGGCGAACGGCTTGACGAGCTGGTAGAAATAGTTTTTGCCGTTGCGATCGTAATACGCATGAAAGCTCTCGCCGGGGAAAACATTTTTCTGAAAATCCGAAAGCAGCGTGCGCAGTACTGCCGGCGCGCGACGGCCCGGGAACTTGATGATCTTTTCTGCCGTGCGTCCTTCACCGCTGCCGAGGGTTCCGCCGCCGAGCAGCAGCTGCAGCGCGGGAGCGACCGCGTCATTCACTTTCACCGAGCTGCCGTGGAAGCCGATGTGCGCGAGGCCGTGTTGTCCGCAGCTGTTCATGCAGCCGCTGATTTTTATCGCGATATTTTTTTCTGCGACCAGTGAAGGGAATTCTTCGCGGATGACTTTTTCGAGTGCGGCTGAAACGCCGGTGCTGTTGGAGATGCCAAGGTTGCACGTGTCGGTGCCGGGGCAGGAGGTGATGTCGGCAAGCGCGTTGGCGCCGGCGGAAGAAAGTCCGATTGCTTTCAGCTCGTGGAAGAGCGCGGGCAGCGCGGCGGCAGGAACGAAGCGCAGCAGCAGGCTTTGTCCCGGCGTCACGCGGATATCGTTCGCGGCATAACGTTCGGTGATCGTAGCGAAACGACGCGCATTTTCCGAAGAGAGATTGCCCTGTGGAATCTGCACATACACGCCGAACCAGCCGTTCTGCCGTTGCGCGAAGACGTTCGCTTTTTTCCATTCGAGAAAATCTTCGCTGTGCGAAACGCGGAACGTGGTAAACGTTGTTGCCGGCAGCTGCTGAATTTCATGCGCAGGAATTTCCACCGGCACGGATGATGTTGCCAGCGAAGCGTGTTCGATCGCTGCCAAACGCAACAGCTCATCCAGACCGATCTGCTGCACGAGGTATTTCAGTCGTGCCTTGTGGCGGTTGTTGCGCTCGCCGTAACGATCGAATACACGCAGCACCGATTCCGTGAAAGGAATGATCGCATCGCCCGGCAAAAATTCAAAAGCTGTTTTCGCAAGAAACGGTTGCGCGCCGAGCCCGCCGCCGACCAGCACTTTAAATCCGCGCACGACTTTCCCGTTTTGAATTTCCACGCGCGGAATAAAGCCGAGATCGTGGATGTACGTGAACGCCGTATCCGCTTCCGACGAAGAGAACGCGATCTTGATCTTGCGGCCCATGTCCTGCCCGACGGGATGACGCAGGAAATAGCGGAACAGCGCATCGGCATACGGCGTTACATCGAATGGCTCTTCGGGATCGATGCCGGCGGCGGGCGACGCGGTGACGTTGCGTACGGTGTTGCCGCAGGCTTCGCGTATCGTCAGCTCGTCCTTCTCGAGCAGCGACCAAAGCTCCGGTGTGCGGTCGAGGCTGACGAAATGCAGCTGGATGTCCTGGCGCGTGGTGAGGTGCAGGTTGCCGGTGGAGAATTCATCGGAGAGATCGGCAACGCGGCGGAGCTGCTGCACGCTGAGCTTTCCGTACGGCACTTTGATGCGCACCATCTGCACGCCCTGCTGTCGTTGCCCGTACACACCGCGCGCGAGGCGGAGGCTCCGGAATTTTTCAGGATCGATGCTGCCTTCGTGAAAGCGGCGGATCTTCTCTTCGAGCTCGAGAATGTCGCGCTCCACGACGGGATTTTCTAATTCGGTACGGAAGCTTTGCATTTCGTGTTGTTTTTGTATCGGACTTGTTTTTATCGGGAGATTCCGGAAAACAAGGGGTACAAAAAAAGCCCCCCTGTTTGCACGGGAGGGCTTCGCTCAACACACCAACAATCAACGTCACGACGAATAAAGCACCCCCTGGCCACTGCGCATGCAGCAGCACATACACATGCTCGCGCACATGTACATAGCAGGGAAATGATTCGTCGATGGTCTCATGTTGAAAGTTATCTAAACTAAAAAGGCTTCTCCGGGATGAAAAGGAAAAGCCAGTCTATGTGTTCGCTTTTCCGGATGCTACATGCACATGCAGCAGGTCGTGCCGCACATCATGTTGTTCATATGGAAAAACGTCTTGTTCATGGTTTGCTGGCGCAAATATATGCGGGTTTTTTCATTCAAGTCAAGCGAATGCCCCAAAAAAATTTTGGATGTCGGGACAATCATTTGACTTTTTCGAAGGTGGCGACAGGGCGGAAAAGTCCGCGGCGGTCGAGGTTTTTCAGCTGGTCGGCGGAAGCGGAAACGATGTAGTAGGTTTGATCGTTCGAGCGGCGAAAAGGGGTGACGACGGAGTAGACGCCGGTGGAATCGGTGTTGCTTTTCGACGCGTCCATGCGCTGCTGCATGCGTTTCTTTTCGTCTTTCGGAAGTGCGGGCACGGCGATGGAAAGTTTGTTTTTGTGCAGCGTGATCTGCATGACTTTCCATTCGTCTTTTTTGGCGGAGCTGAGATCGCGCATGCTGAGCCACCAGCTGTTGTTGAACGCTTTCAGCAGCGTGTCTTTGCCAAGACGATAGGTTTGCGCGTTGCGGTTGACGATGGTGACGGAGTCGGCGGTGATCTTTTCGACGTAACGATCGCTGCCGGCGCGGAAACTGAATTGTCCGTCTTTCGAGCGCACGAGCCCGACTTTCGCGGAATCCGACAGCGCGATGGATTGTCGCGAGGGCCGCACGAGCGTCATGGAGTTGAGGTCGACGTAAAGCGAATCGCCTTCGTTGACGTATTTGCCGCGGAGCGATGCAGGGACTTCTTTGAGCGCGGGCACAGCGACGGGCTGGTCGGTGGTGAAGCGTACGTCGCCTTCGCAGGCGGTAAAGAGCAGCAGCGGCAGTGCACAGGAGAGCAAGAGCTTTA
>CAMLEF010000041.1 GCA_946478675.1 uncultured Flavobacteriales bacterium
CGTTTTTATTGTTATTCTATCGGTGTCGAATCTTTCAATATTCAATTTTCAATGCGGGCAGCCGGTGCGCATCGGCATATCAGCACATCGGCATATCAGCAAATTATTTCCTGTACGCTTCCGTATGGGCAACGAGCTGCGGGAAGAACTCGCGGAAATCGGCTTCGAAATCGGCGTAGTTGCGGACGAGCGCGTCGGCGGCGAGCTCCATTCTGGATTCGAATTTCGTGCGGCGCGACATGCCGGTGAGCACGCGACGAACGCCTTCCACGTGCGTGTAGGCCATCAGCCAGTCGTGCTGCTTCATGAACGGGAGCATGTATTTCGGCTTCTCGGGAAAATGATGGCTTTTATCTTCGAGAAAACGATAAATACGTTGTGAATAGTCCGCCAGCGATTCCCCCGAAAACTCGTTCCAGTTTTTGGCGAGGAAATGATCGTAGAAAACATCAATGATCACGGCGGAATAATGATTGAACTCCGGCCGGAGAATGACTTTGCTGCGCCCCGTTACGGGATGCGTGTCGGTGTAATGATCGATCCTGCGGTGCATGACGATCCCTTCGCGGATCTCGTCGTTGTAATCGTTCAACGCGTTTCCTTTCACTGCATCAGCGATAAAATTCCCGATCAGCAATCCGTGCGATTCTCCCGAGAGATAAAAATGGGCCAGGTAATTCACCCTTAAAGTTACGAAGCAGGCAATAAAAGCGGACCATTCGCGACTAAAAGGAGAGCAACAGCTGTTAAAACCACGGAGGTACGGGGACACGGAGAAAATAAACGCCGTGTTTCCGTCAGCCTTCGGAATGGTTAAAAATCATTCCATATCGTCCCAATCTGTCTAACTTTGCCCACTGTAAATCCGGCACGCATGTTCCGTAAACTTTTTATCGCCCTCGTTGCGTTTTTTCCTTTGGCCGCTGCAGCGCAAACCGGCACCGCTTATTCCGCCGCGCAGCAGCTCCCGCCCGCAACGCTGGTGAATGATACGCTCCTTTGGCCCGCCGACAATGCGCAGCCTTGGACCCTGCAGCAATGCATCGCTTATGCGCAGGTACACAACATCACCATCCAGCAGCAAATGCTCAACGTGCAGCTTTCCGAAGTGAACCTGCGCCAGAGCCGCGGCAACGTTCTTCCGAACCTCAACGGTTACGCCTCGCACACGTACCAGTACGGCCGCACCGTCGACCGCTACACCAACACGTTTGCGAACAGCATGGTGCTTTCGGAAAACTTCTACCTCAGCAGCAGCGTGACCGTCTTCAGCGGGATGCAGAATTATAACCTCATCCAGCAAAACAAATTCAACGTCGAATCGTCCCGCTTCCAGCTCGCGCAGGTATCCAACGACATCGGCATGAACGTGGCCAGCGCTTACCTGCAGGTGTTGTTCACGCAGGACCAGTTCGATCTCGCGAAACAGCAATCGGAGCTCACGCGCAAGCAGGTGGCCCGCACGCAGCAGCTGGTGGATGCCGGCGCCGCCGCACAGGGAGCCTTGTTCGATCTTCAGTCGCAACTCGCGCAGGAAGATTACAACGTCGTTTCGGCGGAGAACAGCCTGACGATCGCTTACCTCAGCCTCACGCAGCTGATGAACCTCGATTCCACCGCGGGATTTTCCATCGTGCGCCCGAACCTCGACGTTCCGAATGAAACCGTGCTCGCCGGAACGCCCGACGCGATTTTCCAGGCCGCCCTGCAATCGCAACCTGCCATCAAGCGCGCCGACATGGATTACCAGAGCGCCGACAAAGGCGTTTCCGTTGCGTACGGCGCGCTCAGCCCGACACTCACGCTGCAGGGTTCCATCGGTACCGGTTATTCCGGCGCAGCCAAAGACATTACGGGAGTGAATTACTCCGGCTACGACACGACCGGCTTTACGACCGGCGGCGATTACGTGCTCACGCCGAATTTCACTTACAATTCCGTCACCACGCCGTGGAACGACCAGATCAGCAGCAACGTCAACAAGAGCTTCGGCGTGCAGCTGACGATCCCGATCTTCAACCGTTTCCAGGTGAGCAGCTCGATCGAACGCGCCAAGATCCAGCGGGAAAGCGCGCAGCTCAACATCGATCTCGCGCACCAGCAACTGCGCAAGAACATCGACCAGGCCTGGGCCGATGCGAAAGCCGCACTCGAGAAATATCATGCTTCGCAAAAAGCCGTCGACGCCGCGCAGGAATCGTTCCGCTACACCGAGCAGAAATTCAACGTCGGCACGGTGAACTCCATGGACTTCAACAATTCGAAGAACCAGCTGAACCGCGCGCAGTCGCAGCTCATCCAGGCGAAATACGATTACATCTTCCGTCTTAAAGTCCTCGATTATTACCAGGGTAAACCACTTACTTTCTGATCTATGAAACGCTTTCTTATCATTGGCTCTGTCCTCGTCGCGATCCTGATCGTTGTCGTCATCATGACGAAAGGCTCGGGCAAAGGCACGCTGAAAGTCGCTACGGAAAAAGCAGCGCGCCGCGATATCACCGAGATCGTTTCTGCCAGCGGAAAAGTGCAGTCGGAAAACCAGGTGGTGGTCGGCTCCGACGTTTCCGGTGAGATCGTCGAGCTGCTTGTCAAAGAAGGCGACACGGTGAAAAAAGGCGACCTGCTCCTGCGCATCAACCCGATCATTTACCAGTCGACGGTCGAGCAGATGGAAGCGTCGCTCAACGGTTCCCGCGCCAGCCTCGCCAACACCACCGCACGCCTCGCGCAATCGCAGGCGAACTTCAATAACGCCGAAGCCGCATTCAACCGCAGCAAGAAGCTCCACGATAACGGCGCCATTTCCGACGCTGAATTCGAACAGTCGAAAGCTTCATTCGAATCCGCAAAAGCCGACGTGAATGCCGCGACGGAAAGCGTGAAAGGCGCGCAGTTCAACGTCAACAATGCGCAGGCCGCTTACCAGCAGGCGCAGGACAATCTCGCGAAAACGAATATCTACGCGCCGGTCAGCGGAACAGTAGCGCAGCTCAACAAGAAAAAAGGCGAACGCGTACTCGGTACGCAGCAGTTCCAGGGCACCGACATTCTCACGCTCGCTAACCTGAACGAAATGGAAGTGCAGGTCGACGTGAACGAGAACGACATTCTCCGCGTACATGTGGGCGACACCTCGATGATCGAAGTCGACGCGCACAGCAACCGCAAGTTCCGCGGCGTCGTTACCGAAGTGGCGAACTCCGCCACCACCACCGGCCTTACGACGGACCAGGTGACGAACTTCCCGGTGAAAGTCCGCATCCTGCGCGAATCCTACGCCGATCTTGTCGATCTGAAACACCCGGAGCGTTACGTGTTCCTTCCCGGCATGACGGCCACCGTAGAGATTCAAACGAAATCGGTACGCCATGTCATCACTGTTCCGATCCAATCCGTCACAACGCGCACCGATACCGCTTCGAAAGAAGAGAAGAAAGCCGACAAGCCGAAAGCCGGTGGTCCCGGCGACGAAAACAAGATCGTCGTGAGCGACACGAAAGAAAAACAGAAGGAAGAAAAGAAAGCGATCACCTGCGTTTTCGTTTATCGTGACGGCGTGGTGAAGCTGGTGCCGGTCGTAGCGGGCATCGAAGACAACATGTACATCGAGATCATTTCCGGCCTCCAGGAAGGAGACGAAGTGGTGAGCTCGCCGTACAAAGCCATCAGCTCGGAGCTGTACAACAATTCGAAAGTGCAAAAGGTGAGCAAAGAAGAGCTCATGAGCACCGAAGAGTAAACTCCGCCCGCCGGATGTTCCTTTTAATTGAATCTTCTACTGCTGTTTGTTCCGTGGCGTTATCGTCGGGCGGAAAAATTCTTGCCATTCGCGAGCTCAACGAACCGAACCGTCATGCTGAAAAGCTCACGCTGTTTTGCGAAGAGGTCATGCAGGAAGCCGGCGTTGCTTTTTCGCAATTGGATGCGGTGGCGGTGAGCAAAGGCCCCGGTTCTTACACAGGTTTGCGCATCGGCGTTTCAGCTGCCAAAGGCATTTGTTACGCGCTGGAGAAACCGCTCATCGCGATCGGAACGCTTGAAGCGATGGCGCAGGGCATGAAAGCGGAAGCCGTTCCCGGCGACCTGCTTTTCCCGATGATCGACGCGCGACGAATGGAAGTGTATTACGCACAGTACGATCATCTCGCGCATGAAATTTCACCGGTAACGCCGCTCGTGCTCGACGAGAACAGCTTCGCGGATCTATTGCCGCAGCAACGCACCTGGTTCTCCGGCGACGGCATGCCGAAAGCGAAAACGTTATTCGAAAAATATCCGAACGCGCTCTTCACGGAAGCCGGAATGCCTTCGGCGAAACATCTCGCAGAACTCGCAGAGAAAAAATTCGCCGCGAAGGAATTCGAAGACCTCGCTTATTTCGAGCCGTTTTACCTGAAGACTTTCCATCCCGGGCCGCAGCGCTCGAAGCAAACGGAATGACATCCGCACAGTCAGCGCACGTCGCCGGTCTTCGGTTGCCGGTTATTAAAAACGGACCGGCAACCGAAGACTGACGACTGTCTTTCCGTTTCTCTAATTTTGCTGCGCATGAAAGCCCTTCCCCTACTCTTCGCGCTGCTGTTTCCCTTCGCCCTCTTCGCGCAGGCACCCACACAAACCGTCCGCGGAAAAGTCGTCGACAACCAGACGAAAGCGGAGCTGGTCGGTGTGATCGTTATTCTCCAGGACACCGGCAGCAAAGCCATGAACACGACGACGGACGTCAACGGCGATTTTCGTTTGAGCGACGTGCCGGTCGGGCGACATACGCTGCTGTTCCGTTACATGGGTTATAAAGAACGTTCCATGCCGATCGTCGTCAGCTCGGGGAAAGAAGTGGTGCTGAACGTCGAGCTGGAAGAATCCGTGCTGCAGCAGAAAGAAGTGGTGATCACCGACGAATCGGGCAAAGACAAGCCGCTGAATGAAATGATCACCGTGAGCGGGCGTTCGTTCACGATCGAAGAAACGCAGCGTTACGCCGGCAGCCTCGGCGATCCTTCACGCATGGCAGCGAATTATGCAGGCGTGAGCGGCGCGGAAGATTCGCGCAACGACGTGGTGATCCGCGGTAATTCTCCGCTTGGTTTGCTGTGGCGATTGAACGGCGCCGACATTCCCAACCCGAACCACTTCGGATCGTTCGGCAGCACGGGCGGACCGGTGAGCATGCTCAACAACAACGTACTCAGCAATTCGGATTTCATGACGGGCGCGTTCCCTGCGGAGTACGGCAACGCGACGGCCGGCGTGTTCGACTTGCGGATGCGCAACGGCAACAATGAAAAATTCGAATTCCTCGGGCAGGTCGGCTTCAACGGTTTCGAAGGCGGCATCGAAGGACCGCTCTCGAGAAAACACAACAGTTCGTTCCTCATCAATTACCGTTATTCCACGCTGGCGATCTTCACCAAGATCGGTCTCGAATTCGGGATCGGCGATGCGGTGCCGAAGTACCAGGATTGTTCCTACAAATTCAATTTCCCGACGGAGAAATTCGGCGACTTTTCCTTCTGGGGCGTCGGCGGACTGAGCTACATCGAGCTGCTCGACAGCAAACGTGACACGACGCGACTGGACCTTTACACGATCGGCGGATACGACACGTATTACGGCACGCGTTCCGGTGTTACCGGTTTTTCGCACAATTACATTTTCAAATCCGGCAACGGTTATTCGCGTTTCAACCTCGCGGCGACGGGCATGCAGAACTCCATTAAGCAGGATTCCGTTTCGTTCACCGATCATACGTTCTGGAGAAATTACGGCAGCAATTTCCGGCAGATGAAGATCTCGGCGAATTACACGCTGCTGAAAAAGTTCAATGTGCGCAATACACTGAAGTCGGGCGTGTATGCGGATCGTTTGTTCATCAGCCTGCACGACAGCGCGAATTACAACGTGAACCAATTTCGCCGCATCCGCGACATCGATGCGGAAACGTGGCTCTTCCAGGCATACACGCAATGGCAGCACAAGTTCAGCGATCTCGTAACGCTCAACCTCGGCGTGCACGGGCAGCTGCTGGCGCTGAACAATTCGTACAGCATCGAACCGCGCGCGGGTGTGCGCTGGCAACTCGACGAAAAACAATCGCTGAGCTTCGGCACGGGACTGCACAGCCAGATGCAAACCGTGTTCACGTATTTCAATCAAACGCTGATGCCCGACGGCAGCTACATTCTTACAAATAAGAACATCGGTTTCTCGCGCGCAGCACATGCGGTGATCGCGTACGACTGGAATTTCTCGAAGAGCATGCGCCTGAAAGTGGAAACGTATTACCAATATCTCTACGATATTCCCGGCCTCGCGCGACCGACGCTCTATTCCGGCCTGAACGAAGGCGCCGACTTCAACGCGCCCGGCATCGACAGTCTCATCAACAACGGCAAAGGACAGAACTACGGGCTGGAGCTGACGCTGGAGAAATTCTACAGCAAAGGCTATTACTTTCTCGTCACGACGTCGCTCTTCAAATCGTACTTCACCCCGAGCGACGGCATCGAGCGGCAGACTGCGTTCAGCGGCAATTACGTCGTGAATTTGCTCGGCGGAAAAGAGTTTAAATTCAACGAGAAGAACACGCTTTCACTCGACATCAAGATGAACGCAGCCGGCGGCAAACGCTACATCCCGATCGATCTGAACGCTTCGTCGCTCGCAGGATTTGCGGTGTACGATTATTCGCATGCGTACGAGAACCGCTATCCCGGCTATTTCCGCATCGACGGCAAGATCGGCTACATCCTCAACGGCAAGCACGTCACGCAGCAATGGTCGGTGGAGTTTTTGAACTTCACGAATCACAAAAACGTCTTCACGCAGGATTACAACAAAGCGACGAACGCGATCGTAACGAATTACCAGACGGGATTCCTGGTAGTGCCTTCGTATAAGATTTCGTTTTAACGTATTGGATTGCCGGGCTTCGATACGCTCCGCTACTCAGCCCGACAATCCAATACGTTAAAAGCAGGCTGCGGGAAAATCACGCAAACATCATGCACGTCCGATCTGCGCCGCATCTGTAAATGATTGCTACCGCTACTCAGCCCGACAATTCAATACGTTAAAAGCAGGCTGCGGGAAAAATCACAAGAATTCATCATGCACGTCCGATCTGCGCCGCATCTGTAAATGATTGCTACCGCTACTCAGCCCGACAATCCAATACGTTAAAAGCAGGCTGCGGGAAAAATCACAAGAATTTCGGCGGAACTACGAATCATTCGTATCGTTAGTGGTTGTCAGACTGAGTAGCGAAGCGTACCGAAGCCTGACAACCACTAACGATACGAAATCTCCAATTTCACAATATCAATCCCCATCTCGAGATGCCGGCGATTGATATACGCATACGCGATCGGAGCTTTGCCGTCGTAGAGATAGCTGAACTCGTCTTTCAGCTTGCTGTTGGCAAAACGTTTCACCGATTCAATTCTCCCGAGCGAATCGTATTTGAACTGCGTGATCTCTGAAAATTCGCCGCCGGCGTTCGATGTGTATGTCCATCCTGCCGTACGATCGAGCTCGTCGTAATTCCAGGTGGTGACGATGCGCACGCCGCCGCTCATGTAGGCTTCGCGGAAATCCAGCGGGCGTCCTTTCGCATCGAAGATCATCATCGTTTCCTTGTACGCTTTTCCCTCGTCATTCAGGCAAAGCTGCTTCACCTGCGTCGGGGAAAAACGCTTATAGGAAAAATCTTCCTGCGAGATGATCGTCTGCACGCCGAGACGGAAATGACGATGATCGGGACCGAGGTTCGTCTCGCGGCAATGCGTTTGTCTTGCAATCGTGCCGTCTTCGTTGTAGATATAATACCACGTGTGATAGAACTCACCATCACATTGACGACGGCAGGTGAGCCGCTGGAAATTATCGTAGTAATAATACACGAAGATCGTGTCGTACGTGTAATCGTAACGCGTTTCGGTGTACGCCGCACGCACGCGCTTGCCTTTGCGATAAACGGCAGGATGATCGACGTTGATCTGTCCGTACGAACGCACGCGCGTCCGCCAGTAAAAGTCAGGACGGCCGATCGTATCGAAGTGATAAAATTCCTTCAGGCCTTTGTCGTCGATCTTGTGATCGTCGGGCTTGTACTGGAGATTCGCCGTGATGGAAACGATGCGCTGCTTGCGGATGCTGTCGGCATTGAAGCGGATGGGAACACCGAACGGATCGTCGTCGACCGGAAGAAACAGCTGTGCTGCCGAACAGAGCGGCAGTAACACAGGCAGCAGCATCACCAGGATTTTCTTCAGCATCGATCAGTTTCCCGCTTGTTTCACCGCAGCTTCAACTGTTTCCACCGGCAGCTTGCAGGCGTTGTTCTCACACACGTAGAGCAACGTTTTGCCTTCGACAAACCGGTTTTGAAGCAGGGGCAACCCGGACGGACCGGGGCTTCCTGCAAAGATTTGATTCGGCAGGTAATGCTCCCGGAAGCCGGCGCGTGTTTTATCAACAGCGTTACCAACAATAGCGAGCTCGCGGAACGGAAACACGAAATGCGTTTGCAGGATCATCCAGTTGGAATAGCCGGCGCCGTAGCCGATAATTTCCTGCTGCACGAGCTTCAGCATGTCCGCCGCGCGCGTGATCCATTCGCTGCGGCCGAGCAGGTGCCCGAGATAAAACAGGTTGCGCGCCATCACGGAATTTGAAGCGGGAATCACGTTGTCCGACACTTCCGTCTTGCGCGCGATCAGCGAAGGATCTTCATCGGAAGTAAAAAAGAACAAGCCGGTTTCCGCATCGCTGAAATGTGCGATCGCATATTCCGTCAGTTGCTGCGACAACGTCAGCCATTGCTCGTCGAACGTCGATTGATAAAGCGCGACGAACGCATCGATGACGAACGCATAATCTTCGAGGAAACCGTTGATCGTGCTTTTGCCGTTTTTCCAGCTGTGACGGAGCGAACCGTCATTCTGCAATTGCACGTCACGGATAAAACGCGCATTCTTCAGCGCCGCCAGCAAAAATTCTTCTTCGCCGAACGTGTCGTACGCATCCACGTAACCGCGCAGCATCATCGCATTCCACGAGGTAAGCGTTTTATCGTCGAGGCCCGGGCGCACACGCCGTTCCCGCTCAGCGAGCAGCAGCGATTTGATATGCGCCAGCTTCCGGTGAAATTTCTCCGTTGTAAATCCGTATTTCGAAATGATCACTTCTTCCCGATCGCGCCGCAGCAGGATGTAATTTTCTTCTTCCCAATAACCGATGCTGTTCACGCTGTAATAATCCGCGAACCAGGTGTAATCTTCGCCGAGCAGCTTTTCCAGCTCTTCTTTTTTCCAGATGTAATATTTGCCTTCCTCGCCTTCCGAATCCGCATCCAGCGCCGAATAAAAAGCGCCGTTCGGAGCCGTCAGTTCCCTTGCAACAAACGATAACGTTTCATAAACCGTCTGGCGATACAATTCATTTTTCGAAAGACGATACGCTTCGCTGTAAAGTGAAACGAGCTGCGCATTATCGTACAGCATCTTTTCGAAATGCGGCACTTTCCAGAGCATGTCCGTCGAATAACGCGCAAAGCCTCCGCCGAGCTGATCGTAGATGCCGCCCATCGCCATTTTGTCGAGCGTGAGGAACACCTGCTTCAGCGTCTTTTCGCTTTTCGCGAGATGCGCGTACCGCAGCAGGAATTGGTAATTGTTCGGCAGCGGAAATTTCGGGGCGCGTGTCGGGCCGCCTTCGCTCTGATCGAAGCGCAATTCCCATTGTTCGACGGAAAGCCCGAGCGTATTTTCCGAAAGCGAACCGGAAGCATTATCCGGCAACAACTTTTCCGCGCGCTTCACGCCTTCCGTCAATTCGTGCGCGTACTGCAGACATTTTTCCGGCTCGGCATTCCAGAGATCGGCGAGGTTGAGGAGAATTTCCATCCAGCGCTCTTTCGGGAAATACGTGCCGCCGTACAGCGGTCTCCCGTCGGGAAGCGTGAAGCAGTTCAGCGGCCAGCCGCCGTGTCCCGTCATCAGCTGCACCGCGGTCATGTACACCTGGTCGATGTCGGGACGTTCTTCACGATCGATCTTCACGCAAACGAAAAGATCGTTCATGATGCGCGCGACTTTTTCATCTTCGAAGGATTCGCGCTCCATGACGTGACACCAGTGACAGGCGGAATACCCGATGCTCACGAGCAGCAGCTTGTTCTCCTCACGCGCCTTGTTGAGCGCTTCTTCCCCCCACGGAAAGCAGTCGACGGGATTATGCGCATGCTGCAGTAAGTAAGGGCTGGATTCGTGAGCGAGGCGATTGGTGTGGGCGGGAGTGGACATAGCGTAAAATTACAGGACATCGGGGAAAATGCTGCGCGAAAAAACGTTAAGCACGAAAGTGTAATTTTGATACACCTCAGCTATGTTACCCTTCACGCTCGTTTTCCTGCTCATCCTCGGCTGCGTTGTAGCCTACTTCGTACAGACCAGCATACGATTCGGCTCATTTGAAACCTGGCGAACGCTCAGCCTTTACATACCGCCGGTGCGCCGTTTGATTTACACGAAGTCGCTTAAGGAACGCTACCGGAAACAGCTGTTCGATTTTCAGTACTTCCAGGAGCTTTCTTCAGACGACCAGGAAAAGTTTCTTGAACGACTGCTATTATTTCTTTCGCTGAAACGGATCGAAGGAAGCGGTCTTCGCGTGGAGGAGCGAATGCGTGTGCGCGTGGCGGCCTGTGCGATCCAGGTGCTGTTTGGGCTGGAAGAATTTTACATTCCTTTTTTCGATACGATCCGTTTATACAATGGCAGCTTTTCCACAGGACGCGGCAAAAACGGCATCGAAGCCATTGCTTTGCGAAAAGGCGTCATCTGCATTTCGTGGCCGGCTTTTGAGAAAGGTTATGAATCCCCGCACGACGCGTACAACGTCGGGATTTTTGCTTTCGCGCAGGCGTTGCAGATGGGCGTAAAACTGTTCGACGGCGATGATCCTTACCTGACTGAAAAATTTCAGAAATGGGACACGGCCGTCGACACAGTCATTCGCAAAAGCCGTGAGCTGAAAAGCCCGCTGCTTCCTGCGTCGATGATCAAAAACGAAAGCATGTTTTTCGCTTCCGGCGTGGAATATTTCTTTGAAGCGCCGGAGAAATTATACGCAGCGCACCCGAATTTATATTACGCGTTTTGCGAAATGCTCTGGCAGAATCCGCTGAAGAAAGAAGAGGTTCCACCGCGACAGGAAGAACATCGTACTGCCGTACAATTCCGTCGCCAGCGCCGGTTTATGAAGCTCTATATTCTTTCGTTCGCAATTACATTCCTCGGTTTTCCGTTCCTCATTTATCTCTCCTCCCGCGAGTACGTTCCTGACCTTCTTTTGATAACTATCTTTTTCGGAACGGCCGGAATCTTCCTCTTTCCGAAACTGCGCACGCATACCATGAATTCGAATGTGATCTTCGGCGCCATCGGCATCAGTGGCTGCACGTTAATGGCGCTACTGACGTTGAATCTTATTCCAATCAGCACAACAACGACCGAAACGCACACCATTTTGAATTACACTTATTTCCATCTTCGATCCGCTAACAGCCGCTACGGCTCCGCCCATCCCACGTACGAAGTCACTTACCAATTCAGCGATGGCGCTTTCAGCAGTAGCACACTGTTCCGCACGTTCAATTACACGGATTATTCTTTTCAACGCACCGGCAATATTAGCTTCCCTCTTTATCGCGGCTTATTAGGTATAAAAGTGTTCGATCATTAAATCCCGTCAGCCGCCGAAAGCCTACCTTTGCTCAACCGTCCACCCCGCTCATGTCCAACGGTTTTCCCAACAACACCTTCGATCATCCGCAGTTCAACCCGGAACCGCAACTTGCTCCACTGAGGCAGACGGAAGCCGATCTGCACAATGAGCTGTTGTACATCCGTTTTTATCGTTCGCTTTCGCAGCAGGACCAACTGCGGTTCCGTGCGCGGGTGCGGCGGTTCGTCGCCGACAAGCTGATCGTGGGCGTGAAGAACGTGTACCTGCCCGACAACATGCGTTCGTTCATTGCGGCGAGCGCGGTGCAGCTGACGTTCGGCCTCAACGATTGGATGCTCGATCATTTTCACACGATCCGCATTTACCCGAAAGAATTTTATTCGCGCATTTACGAACGCAACCTGAAAGGCGGCACGTCGCAGAACGGCGTGATCTGGTTTTCGTGGAAAGATTACCTCGCCGGTTACGCCGACCAGGAAAATGGTTTAAATCTCGGCCTGCACGAGATGGCGCACGCATTGATGGTGAACATGCAGGAAGATCAGATGGACGCGCGTTTCGTGGCGTCTTTTGCGCAGCTTACACAGATCGAAGAGCGCGTGATGCAGAAAGTGCGCTTAGGTGAAGTGCGTTTCCTGCGTTCGTATGCCGGCACCAACATCAGCGAATTTTTCGCCGTGAGCGTCGAGCATTTTTTCGAGCAGCCGCAGGAATTCGCGCGGCAGCTGCCGGAATTGTACCGCGCTTTATCCGATCTGCTGCAGCAGGATCCGGCAGGATTGCAAAATCATTCGACGCCCATCGTGTCGCAGGAACAGCCGGTGCCGATGGCCTACACCGAAGCGCCGGAAAAACCGAAACGCCGCCTGAAAGATTTTCGTTTCGCCGGCTGGCACTGGTCGCTGTCGATGCTGCTTTACGGCATTTTCCTTACGCCCGTGCCGCTGATCTTCCTCTGCAAAATGACGCTGGTGAACGGCGCGCTGCTGTGGTTCCTGTATTTCGTTTTCGCGATCGCCGGCGGATTTTTGTTTTACCGGCAGGTGGTGGGAACGCGCGCGCTGGGACAAACGCAATACGTAATGTTCGTGCTGTTCGGTTTTGCGCCCGTCGCTTTGTGCGGAACACTTTTCCTGAACCGCATCACGCCTTTTTTCCAGGAAGATGAAGTCTATTACCTCACCGGCCACGTTTCGCCGTACAATGGGGAAGTCGCGGCAGAATTGATCGGAAATTATTACAAGGATATGCCCGAGCTCCGCGAATTACCCGGCTTCGATTACAAGCAGCTTCATCCCGGCACGCGACTGCTCATGCATTTCAAGCGCGGCATCTTCGGCATGCGCTTCCACGATTACAATGAATTGATTGAATGATTCAAAAATTCAACATTCAAACATTCTTTACCAGAGAGAAAACTTTCTCCGTAAAGAATATTTGAATCCTTGAATCTTGAATTTTTGAATTTCTATTGCTTGCCGGTAGCCACTTTCTCCTGCTTCAGCTCGATCGGAAACGTATGCCTGAAAATTCCGACACCCACACGCACCGATCCTTTCACTTCCACCTTCGACTCTTTCTTCGCGATCGCAGTTAAAATTTTCGGAATGCCGTTGATGATGTCGGTGAGGCTGGCATTCGCTTTCACGCGATAGATCATTTCCGTATCCTTCTCGATCTTCACTTTGTCGTCCATCGCGATCGTTCCCATCGGCGCGCCGTTGAGCGTAACGTTAAGGCTGATCCCGTAAACCGTAACGGCAACGTGATTCGGATTTTTCAGCTTCAGTCCCATGTCCATCGTCACCGTTCCTTTCAGCGGATCGACGTTGCCCAGCTTCACGTCCTGTACGCCGGTAGCCGTAATCGGCTCGACTTTGCAGGCGGTAAGGAGAATGCAGATAAATGCGAGGACGGGGAGCAGCTTTTTCATGAGGCGGCGGAAAAGGTTGTTGGGTTGGTTGAGTTGGTTAAGTTGGATCGTTACAAATAAAGGGCGGAGATCATCAGGGAAAAACTATTGTTTCCCAAAAAATCCAAACCCGCTTACCAACTCAACAAACCTAACCAACCCCACCAACCGTTCAACTACTTGCTCATGTAATGCTTATAGAACAGCGGAATGGTTTCAATACCCTTGAGGTAGTTGAACACGCCGTAATGCTCGTTGGGCGAATGCAGCGCGTCGGAGTCGAGGCCGAAGCCGAAGAGCACCGAATCCAGTCCGAGCACCGATTTGAACAGCGCTACGATCGGGATGGAGCCGCCGCCGCGGGTGGGGATCGGCTGTTTGCCGTAGGTTTCCTGCATGGCCGCAGCCGCTGCGAGGTACGCGCGTGACGTCGTGGAAACAACAACCGGTTCGCCGCCGTGGTGACGCGACACTTTCACTTTCACGCTCGGCGGAGCGATCTTGTTGAAGTGATCTTCGAATTTCTTCGAGATCTCGTCAGACGTTTGGTTCGGCACGAGGCGCATGGAAATTTTCGCGTAGGCTTTCGACGGAAGAACCGTTTTTGCGCCTTCGCCGGTGTAGCCGCCCCAGATGCCGTTCACGTCGAGCGTCGGGCGGATGCCGGTGCGTTCGAGCGTGGTGTAACCTTTTTCGCCCTGCACGTCGCCGATCGCGAGATCTTTTTTGTACGCTTCGAGATTGAACGGCGCGCGGTTGAGGTCGGCGCGTTCCTGCTCCGTCAGCGTCGTCACGTCGTCGTAGAAGCCGGGGATCGTGATGTGGAAATTCTCATCGTGCAGCGACGCGATCATCTTGCAGAGCACGTTCACCGGGTTGGCCACCGCACCGCCGTACACACCGGAGTGCAGGTCGCGGTTCGGGCCTGTCACTTCCACTTCCATGTACGCAAGGCCGCGCAGACCGACGTCGATGGAAGGCGTATCGTTGGCGAGAATAGACGTATCGGAGATGAGGATCACGTCCGCTTTCAGTTTCTCGACGTTCTTTTTCAGGAAGCCGCCGAGATTAGCGGAACCGACTTCTTCTTCGCCTTCGATCATGAATTTCACGTTGCACGGAAGCGTGTTCGTCTTGAGCATGATCTCGAGCGCTTTCACGTGCATGTACATCTGACCTTTGTCATCACACGCTCCGCGCGCGAAGATGGCGCCTTCGGGATGAATGTCGGTTTTGCGGATCACCGGCTCGAACGGCGGGCTCGTCCAGAGCTCCAGCGGATCGGCAGGCTGCACGTCGTAGTGTCCGTACACCAGCACCGTCGGCAGTTTCGGATCGATGATCTTTTCACCGTAAACAACGGGATAGCCGTCGGTCGGGCAAAGTTCCGTGTTGTCGGCGCCGGCTTCTTTCAGTTTGGCGCGAACTGCCTCGGCCGTTTTCAGGACGTCGCCTTTGTATTTCGGATCGGCGCTGACGGAAGGAATGCGCAGCAGCCCGAAAAGCTCTTCAATGAAACGGTCTTTGTGCTGGTTGATATACTCTTTGTGCGTGCTCATAATGAGAAAGGTTAAAATGGAAGACGAAATTGCGCAAAAAAACAGGTTTACCGCGGCTTTTACTGGAAATTCCTTTTTTTACAGCAAAACTTGAAATTAACAAGTGGAAAAAGTAGCTTTGTTGCTTAGGCAAACTACAGAAAATCACTTGTTTTAATCATTTACCGGCATGCAAAACCTGATACGTTCCATCCGCCGTTTCGGCCTTTTCGCAGCGGGAGCATTCTGCTTCACACAATCTCATGCACAGATTACAACCAGCAACGCGTACACCCCGACGCAGCTGGTGCAGAATGTGCTGCTCGGCCCCGGCATCATTGCGTCCAACATTACCTACACCGGTTACTCCAACGCCATCGGCTTTTTCAGCGGTGGTAACAGCGGATCGCCCGGTCTCGGCATCGACAGCGGCGTGGTGATGACCAACGGCACCATCCTTGCCAACGACCCGAACTACGGTTCCGGTTTCGGTCCGCAAGGCCCCAACAACTCTTCCGGCGCAGGCGTCGACAACGGCGCTCCCGGCGATCCGTACCTCGACGGTGTTGCCAATGCATCCACGCACAACGCCTGCATCCTCGAATTCGATTTCGTTGCGCAGGCCGACTCCGTGAAATTCAACTACGTGTTCGGAACGGACGAATACATGGAATACGTTTCCGGCGGTTTTGCCGACGTATTCGCGTTCGTGCTCAGCGGCGTCACCACCGCGCTTTCGCCGACGAACATTGCGCTCATCCCGAACACGACGACGCCGGTAACGGCCATCAACGTAAACGCGAATGTCAACTCGCAGTATTACGTCGACAACGAAAACCCGCCGGGCACCACGATCCAGTACGACGGATTCACCACGGTGCTCACGGCGCAATACCCGATCCAGTGCGGCGAAACGTACCACATCAAGCTGGCCTGCGCCGATGCGCTCGACGGTATCGTGGACGGTGGCGTATTCCTGCAGGCGGGCTCTTTCACGACCGGCCAGGTGAACATTTCTTCGCAGATCAGCTACGGCAGCACCAACGACTCCACGCTTTACGAAGGTTGCGGCCAGGCGTGCCTCATTCTTTCGCGCACCGGCAACATCGGCGCGGCGGATACAGTGGGACTGACCGTCGGCGGCAACGCAGTGAACGGTGTCGATTACGTTCCGCAGCTTCCTTCACAAGTCATTTTCCTGCCCGGACAGGATTCGATCGTCATCTGCGTTTCTGCTTTGCAGGATAACGTGCAGGAAGGTCTTGAAACGCTGACGCTGACTTCGAGCGTGAGCGGTCCGTGCGTGCAGAGCGTCAACAGCCTCACCATTTACCTGAGCGACGCTGCCAATATCGACGTGAATGCCGGCAACGACACCGCGCTCTGCAGCTCGCAGCCCGTTACGCTGTACTCGAACGTCACCGGCGGTATCCAGCCTTACAGCTATCTCTGGAACACCGGCGCGACTACACCGAACATCACCGTTTCTCCGACCGTCACCACGACATACATCGTGCAGGTCACCGATCCCTGCGGTACGCCGGCGGGATACGACACGGTTACGGTTTACCTGCCGAATGCGGCTGCGCTTTCCATCAACACTTCGCCCGACCTGACGCTTTGCACCGGCGATCCGGCGTTGCTGACGGTGAATGCAGCCGGCGGTTCATTGCCGTACACCTACAACTGGACCACGGTCACCGGTAACGACCAGGTGCCGAACCCGACGGGCGCGCTCAACCAGTTTGTGCCGACCGGCAACGGAACGTTCCTCGTGCAGGTGCGCGAAGGTTGCGGCGCTACGCAAACGGACACGATCCACGTGAACATCCACGATTGCGCAGTACAGCCGCCGAACGTCTTTACGCCGAACGGTGACGGAACGAACGACCAGCTCATCTTCACGGGACTTGAAAATTTCCCGGGAAGCCATCTCATCGTGTACAATCGCTGGGGCGGAAAAATGTACGAAAGCACCGACTACCACAACGATTGGAACGGTTCTGGTGTTTCCGACGGCACTTACTACTACGTACTCCTCCTGTCGGATGGCAACAGCCTTACGGGCTTTATCACCATCCTCAGCGACAAATAAATTCGGGCAAGAGCGTTTCGGACATCCCCGCTGAAAAGCAGAAACGCCCGGGCCGATCAAGGCGAAAACCATGCTTCGGCGCATTCTCATCGTGCTAATAACCCTTTTCCTCCTTCCGCAGGGGGCAAAGGCGACGCATATCGTCGGCGGTGAGATTTACTACGATTGCCTGGGCAATAACGATTACCAGATCACGCTGAAGGTTTACCGCGATTGCATCAACGGTATTCCGCCGTTCGATGATCCGGCTTCCATCGGCGTGTTCGATGGCGTGACCGGCGTGCTCATTCAAAACCTGATGGTGAATGCGCCGTCGATCGTGCCGATCACTTCGACGATCAGCGTTCCCTGTTATGCGCCTTCGCCGGGAACGGTTTGCGAAGAAGAAGCGACGTACGTTACCACGACAAACCTGCCGCCGAATGCGAACGGTTACCTGCTCGTGTACCAGCGCTGCTGCCGCAACAACACGATCGTCAACCTCGTGAACCCGGGCAACCAGGGCTCTTCGGTGACGACGTACATTCCTCCGCCTTCGCTGGCGATCTGCAACAGCAGCGCACGCTTCAACTATTACCCGCCGATCTACCTCTGCCAGGGATTGCCGTTCATCTTCGACCATTCCGCCACGGATCCCGACGGCGATTCGCTCGTGTATGAGCTTTGCGCTCCGAACGACGGCGCCAGCGCTGCCAGCCCGATGCCGCAGCCGCCGAACAATCCGCCGTACGTGGCTGTCACTTACCAGGCGCCGTACAATGCCAACAACCAGATGGCGTCGAACCCGGCGATGGTGATCAACAAGAATTCGGGGATCATCACGGGAACGCCGACGCTCATGGGCTGCTGGGTGGTGGCCGTGTGCTGCCGCGAATACCGCAACGGACAGCTCATCAACGTCAACATGCGCGACTTCCAGTTCAACGTCGTCATGTGCAACCCGATCCCGGTGACGGGACAGATCAGCGCGAACATCAACACGCAGGTACTGAACTGCACGGGCCTCACAATCCACTTCAGCGAAAGCAGCGTCAACGCTTCGAATTATTACTGGAATTTCGGTGATCCGGCGTCGACGACCGATACGTCGAACCTGCAATCGCCCACGTACACGTATCCTGCAAACGGCACGTACACGATCACGCTCATTGCGAACCCCGGTTCCGTTTGCGCCGACACCGACACCGTTCACCTCACCGTTACGTTGCCTCCGCAGGTCACCGTTGCGCAACCCGCGCCGCAGTGCATCACGGGCAACAACTTCAATTTCCAGGCGGTGGGTGTCTGGGGACCGTCGGCAACGCTGAGCTGGAATTTCGGTCCGCACGCGAATCAATCGACGAGCAACGTTGTTGATCCGCAGGGCATCTCTTTCGATTCGGCGGGCGTTTACCCGGTAACGGTTACCGTCACGGAAAACGGCTGCTCCGATTCCTACACGGTGAACGTCACGGTGTACCAGCTGCCGGAAGCTTCATTTGCTGCAGCGCCAATTGCAGGATGCGTGCCGCTCACGGTACAATTCTCCGATCTCTCGACGGCAGCGACGCAATTGTATTACACCTGGTACTTCGGCGACGGCGACACGTCGAATCTCGCGAACCCGGTGCATACGTACATGGCGGTCGGCATTTACGACGTAATGCTGATCGTACACACGACGAGCGGCTGCATCGGTGTGGATACGCTGTCCGTTCCGGGCATGGTGAAAGTTTACCCGAAGCCGGTCGCAGGATTCAGCCTCAGCGATACGACGTTCTCGATTTTCAATCCGTACATCGCCGCCACTGACCTCAGCCAGAACGGCGATTCGTGCGTGCTCGATTTCGGCGACGGTTACCGCGTGAATGATTGCAACGCCGATCATATTTACTGGAATTACGGCAGCTATACGGTGATGCAGGTGGTGTTCAACCAGTACGGCTGTTCCGACACGGCCTACAATCCCGTCTAGGTAATGCCGGAGTATCGCTTCTTCATTCCGAATACGTTTACGCCGAACGGTGATGGCCTCAACGACATTTTCATGCCGGCTGCATTCGGCTGCGAGAATTATCACTTCATGATCTTCGATCGCTGGGGCATGCTGCTCTTCGAAACGTACGACACGATGCAGGGTTGGGATGGCCGCTTCAAAGGCGAAAAATGCCAGGAGGATGTTTACGTGTGGAAGATCGAATTCACCAATGCCGTTTCCCGCGGGTACGAGCAATACATCGGGCATGTGAACCTGGTGCGGTGATTATTGCAGATTGAAAATCCAAGATTGAAGATTCCATATTCTGCAGAAGAATAGTCTTGGAGGGACGACACCTTTAGCACAAAATAGAAAGAGAAATCAGAGCC
>CAMLEF010000042.1 GCA_946478675.1 uncultured Flavobacteriales bacterium
GCTTACGTGCCGGGCGCTAATTTTTCTTCAGCGCTGGTCGGCTGCATACAGGTGAATGTCGACGGCAACGATATTACCTGCGGCACGGTTTGCGTGAACGGGATTTATACGCCTGAACAAATTGCGGCGCTGCTGGTGGCAGCTATCAACAGCTGCATTTCAACACCGGTCGATTTTACGGCAGCCATCAACCCGGCTGACCCATCGCAGTTCACCATTACTGCAGCGGCATCGGTTGGAAGCGCCGGTAATGACTATACGCTTGCGATCAATTTCCTGGGGACCAACTGGACCGGAAACGACGACGAATTTAAATTTACCGGTGGCGCTGAAGTGGATTGCCCTCCGCAGCAAAACTGTTTTTGCCAGCAACTTGAACAGCTTGAACAGTTCTATGATGCCACCAGCCCGACTTCCGGTTTCTCCGGCGGCTATATCATCAATCACGATTTATATTCCGGTCTCACAGATTACATTTCTCAGACTCTAAATACCGTTTACGGCACAACGGTTTCTACCTCTGATGTCGATTCATGGATGGAGCGGTGCAGCATCCTGGGCACTCCTACCGATCCTTCAAAGCTGGAAGATGCACCCCTGCCTCTCGCCCTCCGCTGCGATACCAATACTACGCCCTGCGCGGAAGACGCCTACGACATCACCGATTATTACGCCAACTATTTCTACCAGCAACAGGTAGAACAGGCCACGCAGGATTTTATCCACGATTACATCGCGCATTGTTTCGGCGGAAACTTCATGGAAGATTTTAACGTGACACACGCCGACCGCGAATATCATTATACGCTTTATTACTACGACCAGGCCGGCAACCTCGTGCGCACGGTTCCGCCTGCAGGAGTAAAGCTGCTTAACGCAACAGACATCGGCCACGCAGAAGATTATCGCAACGGCGTTCCGGGAAGCTCCCGCACCGTGCCCGATCACAACTCCACGGCCAACTCGATGGTGACGAATTACAAATACGATTCGTTTAACAACCTCGTGGAATCGGCCACGCCCGACTCGAAAACATCGACGTTCTATTACGACAGGATCGGCCGCGTGGTCGCTTCGCAAAATGCAAAGCAGGCTGCCTTGTCCAATCATGTCTACAGCTATACCTTCTACGATCCGCAGGGGCGCATTTATGAAGTTGGTCAGGTGACGAGCTCCACGACGATTTCCGCTTCCGTGACCGCCACCATGAGCACGTTTACGACATGGGTCGGCGCGGGCACACGCTCGGAAGTGACGTCGACGTATTACGACCAGTCGCTCAACGGCACTGTAGCGGGTGAATTCTTTAACGGCCAGAACTACCTCCGCAAGCGCGTGACTTCCGTAACAATCGAGGATGTGTATGACGGCAACGCGAATACCTACGATCATGCGACGCATTATTCGTACGACGTGCATGGCAATGTGAACGAAGTCATACAGGATTTCCCGCAGCTGGCGGATCTCGGGCAGCAGTACAAGCACATCGAATACGAGTACGATCTCATCTCGGGCAACGTGAACCGCGTGATCTACCAGCGCGGATCGGCGGACGGGTATTACCATGCGTATTATTACGACGCCGACAACCGCATCACCAACGTATATACCGCTTCGATGGACGCGCAGCAGATGACGCCGGGATGGAACAGCGGACGGCAGCTGTACGAGCAGGATGCTAAATATTTTTATTACCTGCATGGGCCGCTCGCGAGAACGGAGATTGGCGACAAGACCGTGCAGGGAGAAGATTACGCGTATACCATCCAGGGATGGATCAAAGGCGTGAACAGCAACATCCTTGACCGCACGAAAGATCTCGGCAAAGACGGGCAGACCACCGGCTCGACCGCGTACAACACGCGCGCCGGCATGCACAGCAATATTGCCATCGATGCGTTCGGTTATACGCTGGGCTATTTCTGGAAATCTTCCGGCTCGTACGGAAAAGATTACGTGCCGATCAACAGCGCCGCACAATCACTTTACGGAGACGTGACCGCGCTAAACGATCCGGCGGATACACTACACAACGGTAACATCAAGGACATGGCCACTGCGCTGATGGCGCCCAATGGAACGTCACTGCCCCAGCTGCTGCCGCTGATCGACAATCATTACCGGTATGATCAGCTGAACCGGATTGTGTCGTCGAATTCTTATATCGGTACCAGCACAACGGCGTATACCGGGCTGACGACCACGGCGCACCAGTACGAGAATACGTTCACTTACGATGCCAACGGCAACATTAAGCGGCAGCTGCGAAATGGAAATTCCACCAGTGGTATAAGCATGGATAGCCTGACGTATTATTATTGGAACAGCGCCCATACCTCCACGTATGCCATGAATACCGATGGTTCCGTTCCCGTGAATGCTACCAACCAGCTGGCCTATGTGCGCGATAACGGAACAAGCGGAAATTATTCGGATGACCTCGAAACACAGCTGGCGGGCAACTATACTTATTATGCCAATGGAGAATTGAAATCCGATGCTTCCGAGGAGATCAACACGATTAACTGGAGCGTTTACGGAAAGATCAAATCCGTGCAGCGCAATTCAGGTTCTGTGAAAAAAGAGCTTAACTTTACTTACGATGCCATGGGCCAGCGCGTGCTCAAAATTGCCAAAGAACGCGATGCTTCACTGGGCATCAAAACGCAGGATCACTGGACGTATACGTATTACGTGCGTGATGCGCAGGGAAATGTAATGGCAACCTACAACCGCACATTTACGGATAACGTTTCGCATACGCAGGTGACGGACAAGATGGAGCTGGCGGAATCGCATCTATATGGTTCTTCACGGATCGGTGTGAAAGACCGTTCGCAGAGTGGCGTGTATTCGGATGTCGTGTACAATTATAACGCCATCAATACCGATAAATCCTTCCATACGACGACGCAGGCTTCGACTACGCATCTCAATGACCCTGAGCTGGCGGCGCCTAAACGGAAGCTCGGGTATAAGATGTATGAGTTGTGCAATCACCTGGGGAACGTGCTGGTGACGGTGAGCGATCGAAAGTTGATTCATGTGACATTGTCCGTGCTTGATTATTACATGCCGGATGTGCGAACGACGAGTGATTATAGTGCGTTCGGTTCCCCAATGCCTGGCAGAAATTTTGTTCCCGCGGCAAAATACCGCTACTCGTTCAACGGCAAGGAAACCGACGAGGAAACCAGCACGCAGGATTATGGAATGCGGATTTATAACCCGGCCTTGGGAAGATTCTTGTCGGTGGACCCGTTGACAAGAAAATATCCGATGCTTTCGCCGTATCAATTTGCAAGTAATAGACCGATTAATGCCATTGATTTAGATGGCTTGGAAGCAGCTTCGCCGGTAGCTGGAGCTGCAAAGTTTGTCAAAGCGATTCCAACCGCAAGCAGTGTAAAAAAATCGGCCGTTAATAGCACTACAGCCACTACTGCTGCGAAACCCAATTCTAACAGCACTTCATACTCTTGGAGTCCTTCTTCCTCAACTGGAACCAGCGCAACTGTAGCAACTACCACACCAACTTATTCAGGAGATTGTTCAGGATGTAATGTAGTAACTTCAAGTGCCCCAATAATATTAACTGCGGAAGAAGTCAATATGGGCTTTGAAGAGCCTGCATACGCGCCCGGATCTATAGTGACCGAGGAACCTGCAATGCCCGCTGACGGCACACGATATGTTCGCTTTTATTACGACAGCGGTGATCCAGAAACGTCAACAAGTCCTTATAGCAGATGGTTTGCGAAGTATGATGATGTTAAAGATTTAACGCCTGCTCAAATTAAAGATAAATACTCATTGCCCAATACACCGAACCGAATGGTAGATGTAAATCCAGCGGGGCAAACAGCGCGCGAAGGTACTGCCGCGGCAAATAAATGGGGGAGTGGCGGAGGAACTCAATATCAATTCACAGAGGAAGCTCCGGCGGAGGTTTATGGTAGTCATTATACTATCGAAGGAGGGGCTCCTATAATGGAAGCCCAGCCAACCAACACATATCCTTCTCCACCAAGCTCAACCCAAGGCACCGGAACAGGAGGATTAACACCTGAGGAGCCAGGAATAAATCCTGGTGATGAACCAGAAGTGCCGGAATTCCCTGAAGTTCCACCGCTATAATTAAATTTACGTCATGAGACAAGGGCTTCCATTTCCAATCAAAAAAGAAATCGTTGTTAACGGCAACAGAATTGCTTTATTAGATGTTCCCCCAAAAATTATTTACAACAGAAATGTTTGCTGTATTAATAACGCGGGAGAAATAATTTGGCAAATTGAAGAACTAAGCTCGTATCCTGGCAACACGCAACGCTGCCCTTTCATTGACATCGCAGAAGGTCATGGTAAGTTGGTATTATTTAACTGGTGCGATCTACGTTTAGTTGTAGACCCAACCAATGGAAACATCATTAGAAAAGAAGAAATTAGATAATACCAGTGTAGGCGTTATGAGGGACGGTGATTTCTAATCCCGTTTTTGGTATGAAGATACGGAAACGGGATTTATTCATTTTGTTTCCTGGGAATGCCGGAGCGTTCTACACTAGCCGGGATTGCAGCGGAAAGCTCACAGCCGCAGCAGAGAATTCTTTGTGTGCTTCATTCTCCAGCGGCGAGGACTTGCAGCGAAAACCCGTAGTTTAATTGAAACTACAACTGCATCTGCTCCTAAAGACCTTACATTTACTTACGATGCCATGAGGCAGCGCGTGCTCAAAATTGCCAAAGAACGCGATGCTTCACTGGGCATCAAAACACAGGATCACTGGACGTATACGTATTACGTGCGTGATGCGATGGGAAATGTAATGGCAACCTACAACCGCACATTTGCCGACAACGGAGCTCACACGCAGGTGACGGATAAGATGGAGCTGGCGGAATCGCATCTGTATGGGTCAATGCGCCTGGGTATTAAAGACCGTTCGCAGAGCGGTGTGTATACCGACGTGGTTTACAATTATACAGCCATCAATACGGATAAGAGTTTCCATATTACGACTCTGGTGTCCACTATGCACCTGAATGATCCGGACCTCACTACGCCCAAGCGGAAACTGGGATATAAGATGTATGAGTTAAGCAATCACCTGAGGAATGTGCTAGTAACGGTGTCGGATCGGAAGCTGATTCATGTGACTGCGTCCGTACTTGACTACTACCTGGCGGATGTACGATCCACGAGTGATTATTCTGCATTTGGTTCTCCGATGCCGGGAAGACAATTTTCGGCTGGGAACTATCGATATGGTATGAACGGTCAAGAACATGAGAACGAAATTTCTGCTGGCGTCTACGGCGCTGAGTTCTGGGAGTACGATAGCCGATTGGGGAGAAGATCGAATATTGATCCTCAATTTTTAATAGACCTTTCTCCCTATGCTACATTTGTGAATAATCCTATAAAAATGGTAGATATTTGGGGAGATGTACCAACGCCTGCAGAAGCCGCTGCAATAGCCGCTCATGTATATGGTGATCAACCCGACCAGATACTTATAGGTGGATGGAAAGTCTCTACGCGTGACTTTGGACCTAACTTTGTTAAAGTTGATCCCATTACGGGATTTAGATCCCAAGTGTACGAAAGAACGGTTGGTTCGGTGACAGAATATGTATACGCATACGCCGGAACGAATGACTTAGTAGATGCTCAAACCGATTTTACCCAAGCGTTCGGCTGCTCAGATCAATATCGACAAGCAAAAATCAACTCGCAAATAATTAACAATGCAATGAATGGGCAGGATTTAACTTTTGTTGGACATTCATTGGGTGGGGGATTAGCTGCAACAAGTGCTTATGTTACTGGCGGTACAGCTATAACTTTCAACGCTGCGGGAGTTAGTCCTGTCACTACCTATACGAACTCCAACGCTAATATTACTGCGTATAAGATGCTTGGCGACCCTCTAAATAATTGCCTCAACAGTACTATTGGGCCAAGCCTAGATGGAAACGTTGTTAATGTTGTGATACCTCTAAAGGATGGTAGTTGCGATAAGGGCGGGCACAGTATTGATTACTTTCTTGCCTTTTATAAAAACCCTTATTTTATGAAAAAGGACGAAGAACGCAAAGTAGAAGCAAGACCTATTTCCGGAATGGGATCGGCCACGAGCTGCCAGATGAGCCATGCTGGCGCTGAAGCCACCTATGCTGCACCTCAGATCAAATCTCCCCCTTCATATTCCAAACCAAACTTTTCCAATAGTACACCTACAATACCTTATAATCCAGGAGCAGTATATACATATTCTTGGCCAGGTCCATCTAACAATGCCTCAACAATTCAACAATAATATGAAATTCATATATAATGTTTTGGCTTTTGTGAGCCTTCTGGGGGGGTGCGATACCAATCAAATTAACGCCCCCCGTCAACCATCGTTTTGCGATAGCCTGATCAATAAACAAAATCTGAGAGCAAATGATTACCGTTTATTTCAAGGAACTCCCGTTTGCGACATTGCATTACAGCTTAGCGATGACGATACTGTGAGCGTTCGCGAAACTGTACAAAAAAACCACATTAACTTAAACTATCAGGAACCGCAATATGGAATGTCATTGCTTATGCAGGCTGTTTTATGCCGAAGGTATAAAAGTTGTGACATATTATTAAAACTGGGGGCCGATCCAAATCTAAAGGATTTTGCAAATGGTCGTTCCTCATTTATCTATTGCTGTTATGGTGATGATCCTGACCTATCTTTTCTAAAGCTATTGATGAAATATGGAGGAAATATTAATGACACCACGTTAATGAAAACGGTTAATGGAAATGTAATCAATTCGCCTTTAATTATAGCTTGTTCCATCGGCGCATATGATAGTGTTGCGTTAGATAGGATAAAACTCTTAATTGATTCTGGCGGGTCTATTAACTATGCCTCTAACATTCAGGGCTCGGCCTTTGCTGTATCCTTAACTAGTAACAACTTTATGATTGCTTCATATTTATTAGAGCGTGGAGCCGACTTCACTCAACCTGTTCTTATCCAAACAGACGGCACACCTCTATATCCTGTAGATATACTTAGAAAATCGATTCTACCATTGGATTCTAAAGAATATGAATACAAAATGCAGATTGTAGACTTTCTTTTATCAAAAGACATCAATTATAGAAATACACCGATCCCCGCATATATATTGAATAAAATCAAAAAACAATATCCCAGCGATTGGAAAGATTTTGCTAGAAAATATTAAGGCAGTTCACTTCCGGTATACGACAACAAAGGTCTGAAGGTACGGCCAAATTTTTTGAAGTTCAAGATAAACCGGTTGCTTGCGATCGGTTTATCTTTTTTCAAACAAGTAGCATTCCTAGAAAGCATCTAACCGCTCCGAACTATCCGGGATTGAACGGAATGCCCGAACCGCAGGCACGAGGAGCTAATTAGCGATAGCGAGACAAGTCAGCAACTTAGTCGAAGTTCGTACTCTACCGAGAGGCTCTAGTGCTGTAGGAGCAACTAGCCCTCAATCGCCGGGCCCCAGGCCCGGCTAAGTACAGCGGACTGCACTTATCCCAAGCTCAAAATATCGAACCACATCTTGGCGGGCAATGGCGCGGGCTGCAGCCCAACAGTCACAAGAAAATCCGGTTCGGTAAGCCTAAGCGTCCCAATATCGAACCTCAGCCCCAGCAAAATCAACACTCGCGATCACCACGGGCTGTAAAAGGCATCACACATTACAGTGCGCAATCGCTTTATCGAACCCAATTTCCAATGGAAACAAAGGGCGCAGAGCAGTCAGAAAAATCTTCTTGTGGGGAAAAGGAATCGAACCGGGAAGATGTTCGTCGCATCAACCCCGCGTTAAAGCCGGTGACGAGCTGTATTAAGCCCACTATAGTGATACAGTCAGACATGCTCTTTCCCGCTTCCACCCATCGCAGAGCCGTATACAACGCACACACGAGGTCCTAGTGAACACTAATAATTAGAATGCTATGAATTCTTATATTTACTTGGTTCTTCGAAAGGGGGTGACATCTTGTTCCCGGTATGTTACCCGTTACCAGTAACTGAATGTGAGAGTGGTTAATCTTCAGGTGATTGCCGAGTTCTTTAGTATTTCAAGATTGAAGATTCTTTATTTTTTGAAGCAGAACCGTTCTTCTTACCCAGTGAGAATCGTCTCGCTTTCCCTGCCCGACTGCGTCATTCAGGCGGCGCTCTACTCCTCAGCGTTGAAAAAAGTAAACCTCGAAGGTTTCAAAAACCTTCGAGGTTTACTTTTTTCAACGCCTCCGGGGTGCCGCTGCAATCGAGGCTAGGAAGAGCCGTCTGGAGTTTCAATGCACCGCATTTTTATTGCAGTTCATCAGGCTGAGTAGCGGAGTAAATTTTTATTGCAGCTCGCAAGGCAGACAGAGACGCACATTTTTTATTGCAGTTCGTCAGGCTGAGTAACGAAGTAAATTTTTATTGCAGTTCATCAGGCTGAGTAGCGGAGCGCATCGAAGCCTGACGAACTCCAATAAAAAAGCCGCTCCCGGAAAAGGAACGGCTCTTTATTCATTCGAAAGAATCACTTAGTTGATGATCACCTTCCGCGTTACTTTCTCATGCGCGTTGCGAACTTCAATGAAGTAAACGCCTTCTTTATTGCCGGTAAGATCAAGCGTCAGCTGGCCTTCGTTCAGCGCATCGAAATGCTGTGCGTAAACGATCTCGCCGAGCACGTTGTAAACGCTGATGTCCGTGTTCTCCATCTGCAGCGGTCCGAAGCTCAGCGTAAACTCTCCGTGCGAAGGCGACGGCGCTACGGTGAACACGCTCTTCAGCGTAAGGTCCGCAACACCAACCGGAGTACAAGCGATCGACGACATGATCGGCAAACGTCCGCCGTTCAGCGTCGCCCAGATGCGCGTCTTCTGACCGTTGGTGAAGAAATACATCGCGGCATCGTCCGTGTAATCCATGTAGTTCATCCACATCGTGCCGGGCGAAGTGCTCGTGCAGGCATCCGTCTGAACGCTGCCCACAGCGAACGTGCCGTAGTGGCAATCGCACTGGTTCGGCGTATCCGCAACGTTATCGCTGCCGGAGCATTGTGAGCCGCCGTCATTGCAAACGCCGTCCGCATTCGTATCGTCGCCCCAGATGTGGAAGAGGTTGAACCAGTGTCCCACTTCGTGCGTGGCGGTGCGGCCTTTGTTGTAAGGAGCAGCAGCGCCCGTTACGCCTACCGCGCTGAACAACAGCACCACGCCGTCTTTATTGGCAGGGCCGCCGGAGAACGTCGAATAGCCCAGCAGTCCGCCGCTGAGGTTGCACACCCAGATGTTCAGGTAGTTGTTGCGGTCCCACGCATCCGCGCCGCCGGTGGAAGCAAATTTCACCGGGTCGCCGCTCATGCCGAACGACGTTACCGTGGTTTGCGTGCGCTCGATGCCGTCCGTCCAGTTGCCGGAAGGATCGCGTTTTGCCAGGCAGAACTCCACTTCGCAGTCGGCAGCGAGTCCCTGGAAAGCAGCCGGTACGTTGCCGATATCGGCGTTCATCTTGCGGTAATCTTTGTTGAGCACGTCGATCTGCTCGAGCAAACGTTGCGTGCTGATGTTCTGTGAAGCTGTTTTGTAAACGACGTGGAAAATAACAGGGATCGTAACGATCGCGCGGTTGGTGTAACCGGTCGGATGCGCCTGGAGGAATTGCTGGTAGTCCTGCTCGTTCTGGTTAAGAACGTTGGCCAGCGACGGATCCGCAGCGAGTTCCTGTTGTTTGTATTCGTAGCTGGCGCAGCGTTGAACATTTTGCCCGGATGCAAATACCGGCGCAAGCAGCAATGCAAGGGCAGGGAGTAAAAGTTTCTTCATTGAAAATGCTGGTTAGGTAAGGTCTTACGAAGATACGTTTTACGTCCCGCAATTCAAACGCAAAGCCGGGCAACTCCATGTCGCCCGGCTTTGAAAAAAATGAATGCAACGCTTATTGATTCAGCAATACGCGTTCGGCTTTCAATGCATTTGCTGCGCGAACTTCAACAAAATAAACGCCGTTCGCTTCCTGCGAAAGATCGATGGCGAACGTGCCGCCGTTGCTGTTTTCCTGCGCGCGCGAATACACGATTTCACCCAGCGCATTCGTCACCGTGATCTGCAGCTGCGACTGTGAAGCCAACGCAATTTCAAGGTTGAATTTTCCGGTCGACGGGTTCGGGAAAAGATCGATGGTAATGCCCGACGAAAGATTTTCCACGCCCGCCAGCTGGCATTTGTTCGAAGTCGTCAGCGCATTGTACGGCGCAGCATTGATCACGTTCGTCATGCGCGCCACCTGCCCGGTCGTGAACATGTACATGGAAACGTCATCCGTATAATCCATGTAGTTCATCCACATCGTGCCGGGCGAGCTGCTCGTGCACGCATCCGTCTGCACGCTGCCCACCGCGAAAGCGCCGTAATGACAATCGCATTGGTTCGGCGTATCGGCCACCACGTCGCTGCCGGAACACTGGCCCGCGCCGTCATTGCAGGTGCCGTCCGCATTCGTGTCGTCGCCCCAGATGTGATAAAGATTGAAGCAGTGACCGACCTCGTGCGTCGTCGTGCGTCCGCGGTTGTATTCCGGGTCGAGCGAGAACGTTCCGTACGACGTGTAATTGCTGCCGAAATAATAATAGCCGATCACCACGCCGAACGTCTGGCTCACATTCGAAGACGGAAATTCCGCATAGCCCAGCAGTCCGCCGCCGAGGTTGCACACCCAGATGTTGAAGTAATGCGCCGGGTCCCACGCATCGAGCCCGCCCTGGCTGTAATGCTTCACCTTGTCGTCGTCGATCCACGAAGTCGTCACCGTATTCTGCCGGCGTTCGATGCCGTCGGTGAAATTCCCGGACGGATCTTGTTTCGCTAAACAAAACTGGATATTCGGATTGCTCACTGCTCCCTGGAAAGCCGCCGGCGTATTCGAGACGTCGCTGTTGGTGCCGGTGAAATCCTGGTTCAGCACGGCGATCTGCGAAAGGATCTGGTTGGTGGAAATATTCTGCGCCGTCGTGCCGTAAACGACGTGTACCACTACAGGGATCGTCACGGCCGACTGAACGGAATTCGCATTCGCATTCGCGAGGCGCGCCGTCATGTTCTGTTCGTACGCAGCACGTTCGGCAGCGCGTTCCGGCTGTTGCTGCTGCAGGTAAGCTTCATGCGTCAGCACGCCGCAGGTCCGCGGATGCTGCGACGGCGCGCCGAGCGACAACGCCGAAAAAGTAAGAGCGAGGATGGGGTAGAAGTATTTTTTCATAAAGAGGTTCTTGTCTAACGAAGGTACAACAACGCCGGTGTAAAAAAGAAAGCCCCGCCTCGGGAGGCAGGGCTTTCACCGAAAAAGATCCGGTTATCGGTTGATGACGATACGCTGTACCGTTTTCTCTTCGCCGGCGGTGACTTCTACGAAGTAAACACCGTTGGGCTGGGAAGAAAGGTCGAGCGAGTACTGTCCGCCGTAGGTGTTGCCTTCAGCAAACTGCATCACGGTCTGGCCGATCGCGTTCGTTACTTTGACGTTCAGGTTTTCCTGGCTGTTGAGCGCAACGTTCAGGTTGAACAGGCCGGTTGTCGACGGGTTCGGGAACAGGTTCACGCTGCTGGAAAGCTGCATCGACTGCACATCGGTCGTGTTGGTGATGTTGATGTCGTCGAGGTAGAGATCGTCTTCGTAATCGGAGATGTTGCGGAACTTCACGTAAAGCGCGTTCGCCGACTGGTACGGGAGCAGCGATACGGTTTCGAGGCGCCACTGGGCAGCGGTCGGAACCCATGCTGCAGAGTTGCTCGAAAGCGGGGTTGCCGTCTGGAGGTTAGAGCCCCATTTCTTGTAAACCGTCGTCCACGTCGTGCCGCAGTCGGTAGAGACGAGCACTTCGAGCGTATCAGAATACTGGTACGGAACCGTCCAGTAGGTGTACGCCACCTGGAAGGTCATCACCGGGTTGGAAATCATGGAAACGTTTACCGGGGAGGTGACCATTTCATCGCGCTGGCCATTGCCGCCCTGGTAGCCCCAGTTGTCCATGCGTGCGCAGGCAACACCCGTTTTTGCGCAGGTCGTCGTGCGGGCCCAGGTCGTAGCGCCGTCCGGGTTGTTGAGCGTCCAGCCGGTCGGAACGAACGTGCCGCCTTCAAAGCCTTCGAAGAACGGCGGGTTGGAGCCGGCCGATACGCAGGTGAAGTTGGATGTTTGCTGGTCGTTCGCTGCGTTGGCGTCAGACGTGCTGTTCGGGTTGCTGGTGTAGCAGGTGAAGGTGTGCGACGCTGCCGTAGTGGTCATGCTCGAAAGCGTAACCGTTGCCGTATTGCCCGAGGTGATCGTGCCCGACCAGCTGTAGGTCTGCACCGCGTTGTTGTCGATCTTGTAGTTGATCGTGCAGGAAGTCAGCGTGGTGGCGCCGAAGTTTTTCAGCGTTACAACCGGCGTGAAAGACGTGCCGCAGATCGTGCCGTTCGGCGTAGTGATCGTCGGAATGCCGGCGTCGGTACCGACCGCAACCGGCGACTGGCAACCGTTGGAGGTTTGCAGCGCGTTGTACGGAGAAGTGTTCAGGACCGCGAGCATGCGCGTCTTCTGGCCGTTCGTGAAAAGGTTCAGGCAGTTGTCATACGAGTAGTCCATGTAGTTCTCGAACATGATGCCGGGGTTCGTTGTCGCGCAGGCATCGGTGTGCGGGTAAGTGTAGCAGGTCGTCGTGGCGTCGGCCTGGTTCGGCGTGTCGGAGCACTGGTCGGAACCGCTGCAGGAGCCGCCGTCGTCACCCCAGATGTGATAGAGGTTGAAGCAGTGCGAGAACTCGTGCGTGGTGGTGCGGCCGCGGTCGTACGGAGACTGTACTGCCGAGAACGTGCCATACGACGTGTAGTTGGAACCAAACGCGGAGTAGAGAATAACTACGCCCATCGTCTGGCTTGCGCTGGCCGTCGGGAACTCACCGTAGCCGAGCAGGCCGGAACCGAGGTTGCACACCCAGATGTTCAGGTAGCGCGTCGGGTCCCATGCGTTGGCGCCGCCGGTGTTGGCGTGCTTCACGCCGTCGTTCGAAGAGAAAGAAGTAACCGTGGTCGACGTGCGCTCGATGCCGTTCGTCACGTTGCCGTTCGGATCCTGCTGCGCAAGGCAGAACTGGATCGTCGTGTTGGCAGCCTGCGACCAATGCGTGTTCGCATCCGAATTGGTGCGGCCGAAGTCTTCGTTCAACACCTGGATCTGCGAGAACACCTGGTTGTCCGGGATGTTTTGCGCAGCGGTTTTGTAAACGACGTGAACGACTACCGGCAGCGTGATGACCGACTGCGTGGTTTCGAGCTGGTTCTTGTGAGCGGCGATGTAAGCCTGGATCTGCTGCTCGTACGCGTTACGGTCGGCAGCATAATTCGGGTTCTCGTTTACCAGCGTGTTGTAACGCTGTGCGTTCTGGTTGTCACGGTCAGTCTGCGTGGTCGCGTCCATGTTGAAACGGATCATCGATTTGCCGCTGACGTCATTCGGCTGGTTGGCGTTGATGTCCGTCAAGGCTGCTCCCGACGTGGTACCGGGAATGATTTTGTTCTTCGCAGTCTGAGCAAAAGCAGCAGAGAACAGGACGCACAAGGCCAATGCAGAGAATAATTTCTTCTTCATGCGATGGTGTTAATGGTTTTGATTGATTGGTGTGTACTAATCGGGATGGTGTCCCGGTGGTTATTTGGGCGAACGTGAAGATGAGTATTGTTTTTCAAATAAACAAGCTGCTATTATTCAGCTGTTTAACCTTCTGTGAAGTCATCTTTCCGGAAAAAGCGGCGAACAGGTGGAATTTCCCGCTGTATTCGCAATTTTGCATCATGAAAAGGCGCATTCTGCTCGTCGAGGATGAGGAAAACCTGTTGAAAACAATCCGGCTCAACCTCGAGCTGGAAGGACACGAAGTCATCCCTGCCATCGACGGCGACAGCGCGCTGCGGGTCTTCGCGGAAATGCCGTTCGACCTCGTGATCCTCGACGTGATGCTGCCGATGCGCAACGGTTTCGACGTGTGCGCCGCCATCCGCGAAAAAGACCAGCGTGTTCCCGTGCTTTTTCTCACGGCGAAAGCCGATAGCGAAGACCGCGTGAAAGGGCTCCGACTCGGCGCCGATGATTATCTCGTCAAGCCGTTCAACCTCGAAGAATTCCTGCTGCGCGTGCAGAACCTGTTGCGCCGCTCACCCGGAAAAGAGGAACAGCTGCCTTCGCTCGTCACGTTCGGAAAAAACAGCGTCAACTTCGCGACCTACGAAACGTCGGGCCCCGCAGGCGATTTTACGCTTTCCAAACGCGAAGTGGAATTGCTGCGGCTGCTGATGGAAAAAGAAGGCGAAGTCGTTTCGCGCGATGAAATTTTAGAAAAGCTCTGGAAAGATGACGCCCAGCCCACCGCCCGCGCCATCGACAATTACATTCTGAATTTCCGCAAGTATTTCGAAGAGCAACCGCGGGAGCCGAGGCATTTCTTTTCCATTCGCGGCGTCGGTTATAAGTTCCAAAAGTAGTTTCGGGGAAAATCGGTCATTCGGTCATTCGGTTGTCAGTCATTCGGTCTTTGTGATTCTATTTACTGACCGACTGACGACCGACAACTGACCGACTGACCGACCGTTTTTCATTTCATCGAAGCTGCCACACTATCCTTCTTCTGCTGAAGTTCCTTAAGAGAATCTCTCTTCTCCTTCTTCGCCTCATTCCCATCACCGAATTCCGCCACGATGAACGCGACCAGCAGCACGAGCACGACGATCAGGAAGATCTTGCGGTAACGATAGAGCGGCGTGCGGTACAGCGGGTGGGTCATCTTCTGGTAATTCTGCATGACCTTGCCAAAGTCCTTGTGCCGCGCGATCTGCTCTTCGCGGGGTTCTTTCGGGTCGATATTGAATTTATAGTTTGCCATGACTTATCGTCCGACTGCTTTGGTCAAAACTTGTTTTAAACGGTCGAGGATGCGATACGTGCGCACCTTCGCATTGTTTTCCGTGATGCCGAGAATTTCGCCGACTTCCGCGAACGCTCTTTTTTCGAAGAAACGTAATTCGAGCAGCTGCATTTCTTCCGGCGCCAGCGTGCTCATCACTTTCATCAGCAATACCTGGTTCTCCTGCGAATCCGTTTCGCCGGTTTCCGCAATCATCGTTCCGAGATCCGCACGGTCGAGGCTCACGGCGCGCTCACGGTCCGTCTTCCGGAAAAACATATTCACCTCGTTGATCGCGATACGAAACAGCCACGCGGAAAAAGGAACGCCTTTGTAAACGTATTTCTGCAGCGAAAGCATCGCCTTCAGGAACGTATTCGAAACAATGTCGCCCGTGACTTCCTCGTTGCCCGTTCGCCGGAAAACAAAAACAAACACCTGCCGGTAATAGCGCTCATACAGCACACCGAATTTCGCCGGCTCGGACTTCGCACTTTCGATCAGCGCGAGCTCCGCCTTCAGGTCGGTTTCTGTTTTGTGATACGCGTTCAATTCCGGGCTGTTTCCCATCCTAATGCAAAGATGAAAGAAAAGATACAGGGGCGTGTTTCGGGTTGCGTGTTTCGGGGTTCGGGGGGGCTTTTTCTGGGGAGGCTATTTGCAAATGGGGGAAGTGCCCGGCCTGGTTTACTGTTAGTCGTTTGTAGTTAGTTGTTGAATGTTGTATTAGAAATGCACTACAAACATTTTCATCGAAGAACAACACTCACCTGTGACGCAACTCCGCAACTCCGCACCCTCGCACCCCGCAACTCCGCACCCCGCAACTCCGCACCCCGCAACTCCGCACCCTCGCACCCCCGCAACTCCGCACCCCCGCAACTCCGCAACCCGCAACTTGCAACCCGCAACTCGTAACCTGCAACTCGCAACTCCGCAGCTCCCTTTGGCAACACCCTCCGGCAACCCCTGTATCTTTTGAACGACTATGTAGTTATAAGGGAAACAGCAGACCCATGAAACGCATCGTCCTTTGTATTGTAGCGGGAATACTGGTGAGCCAGACGTACGCGCGCACCGGTGTGCAGGAAGCGCTTCGCCGGCCGGCTTCGGTGACGGAGCTCGTGCTCTCCGGCGAAAAAAATGAAGCGGCATTGCTGACGAAGCACGCGTCGGAATTTAGTTCGCTTGTGCATATTGTCATTTCCGGTATTAATGATTCGCTGGCGGCGGAGCAGGATGTGATGGCAGTGGCGGCGGTCTCTTCCTGCCGTGAGCTGACCTGGGAAAATTCTTCGCTGCAGCAGTTGACGGGCGCGTTCGGCATGCTCGGAAATGTGAAAACCGTCAATGTGAAAAATGCCGCGACGTTGAATATCGCTTCTGCGTTCGTGACGTTTTCCACGATGCCTTCGCTGCAACAACTGAATTACGAAGGTTCGCTGGTGGCGCTTCCGAAAAGCCTGGTGCGGTTGCGCGGGTTGCATGAAGTATCGCTGCGCAATACGGATTTGTCGCTGGCGGATAGTTACCAGCTGAACACGCATGCGCCGGAAGAGCTGCTCGTTTCAAAATCGCTGGAGCTGGGATTTGGGAATGCGGCGTTGCAGCTGAGCTATTCCTGTTACGATGCGACGTTTGCTGCCGAGCACCTGAGCCTCATGCGCGATTTGCTGCAGGGTGTCGCCTTTCCCGGAAATGCCTTGACGCTTCCTTCGCGGCCGGTTGTTTTTCACAAGCAGCATCCGCTTGTTCGTCCGCCGGTAAAAGGCCTCGACGTGGCGACCAGCGCTTATACCACGAACGCAGCGATCGGCGGAATGATCGAATATGCTTCGGGCACGCGCATCATCATTCCTCCGAATGCATTTGTCGATGCGAACGGAAATACGATCCACGGCACCGTCACGATCGGCTACCGCGAATTCCGTGACCCGGTCGACATTCTCGTCAGCGGCATCCCGATGAAATACGATACTGCCGGCCATCCCGGGGATTTCGAATCGGCAGGCATGTTCGAGATGAATGCGTCGGTGAACGGCCGGGAAGTTTTTCTCGCGCCCGGAAAAAAGATCGATCTCGATTTTGCAGTAGTCGATACCGCTTCCTCGTATAATTTCTATCGCCTCGATGAGCAAAAAGGCTGGCAGTATCTCTCGAGCCCCGGCAAAACGGAAACGCTGGCCACGCAGGCTGCACCGACGCAAACGATCACCACGCAGGCCAGCTCGGCAGTGTTGGCTTTTCAGAAGTTGCTCTTAAAGTCGATGCGCGACGAACCTTATCTCGGCGATACCGTCACTTTTGAAAAACGTTACGCCGATACGATGTATTTCTCTTCGTTCGGAAGTAAATACAAACGCCCGGTGGTTTATTCAGCCCAGGCAGTACGCAACGAATGGAAGAGCGCCACGCACTGGCGGATGCAGAAAGTGTATTCCGAAAAAGGCACGAACTGTTTTCAGCTTTGGTCGTGCGGGCGGTCTTTCTTCTGGTACAATACGGAGATGACGTATTTCCGCAACACGACATTTCAATTCAACGATCCCATCGACAAAGCAACCTTTGCAAAGCTGCGTTCTTCCAGGAGCGGCATCTGCGACCTGCGCCTCGATTACGAAGGCGGCAACCGGTTTACGATGGCGCTGAAATTTCCCGACGGCTTCCAATCGTATTCCGTAAGCGCCGTGCATATGGATGGAAAAAAGCCGGTGCCGTACAGCGAGAAATTCTGCGCTACGCAATTCCTCCGTTATTCACGCACGCTCACGCGCCGCCAAACGCGCATGAACCGCGACATCAGCAGGAACGTCGCCAACCATTCGAAATGGGCAACACAAGCCGGCGCCGATTCGCTCAACAGCTGGAACGCGGTAAAGAACCAGATGAATACAAGCGAGCAGGCGATGGATTTTGCGGGCTGGTCGAATTACACGCGGCGCTTCAACGGGTTTCGTTTTTATCAAGTGAACGAAGCCACGCAGGAACAATCTTCCGCCGTTTACCAGGCGCTCCAGATCATGAATTTCGGTGTGTATAACTGCGACCAGATTCGCCGCATCAACAACCCTGTGCAGGTGTACGCGTGGGCCGACACGCCCGACAACACCCGCCGCGACGTAACGCAGATGTTCGTGATCGTTCCCGGCCGCAACCAGGCGTTCTCCTACACCGGCGAACAGGGACAGCCTGTGCAGATCGCGTTCGGAAAGAACGATCCGTCGAAGCTGCTGGCGATCCACACCGATGGTTCCGTTTCTTACTGCGATGAAAATTCTTTCGGAAAGTATACTACGGATCGCACCGGCGACGTTCATTTTATAACGAACGATTTTTCCGGTAAACCCGTAACGCCGCAACAACTCCGTGAGCTGATCTATCCTGAACAGCTCGCGAAAAAATAGCCGGGCGACACGTCCCCAATGAAAAGAGGCTGCCTCGTAACCCCGGGCAGCCTCTTGTTTTTTACAGCAAGCGATCAGAAATGGATCGAGTCGCTTTTCATGCGCTCGAATTGCAGCGACTCGACTTTCGGTTTCCCGTTCTCGAAACCTTCGCGTTTGATCGTCATCGTGTTGTTGGTTTCGAGACGGTAGAGAATGCGTTTGGGAAAATCCCGCTCCTTGTTTTCGAAGACGGCGTGATGATCGTCGCATTCGATCATTTTGAAAAGGATCGGCGCTTTTGTTTTCGGTTCGAGCGCGACGTAGTAAGGTGCGCCTTCCACCGTTTCCATTTTCAGCGCTTCTTTCCACAACGTGTCGCCGTCGGGAGAAGTGGTGAACGATTGTCCGTTCAGCGAATTGGCGCCGGCGCGTTCCCAGCTTTCATGAAACACCAAATCATTCACGTCGCGTCCTTCCCAGCGGCCCACCACCCATTCGACGTTTTTAATGGTCATGTCGTTTCCGCATCGCACCAGCAGCAGCGCGAATAAGAGAGAAGTAGCGAGAATTACCGGACGGGTCATGCTGCGAAATTACAGAAGAAAAAGAATTGCGGTTCCGCGTTGCGTTGTTTCGTGTTTCGGGTGAATTGTTATTTCCGGTGAAAATCTATTCATCGTCCGCACTTTCTCACGCATCTTGTTTTTATGAACCCGCAACCCGAATCACGCAACCCGTAACATCGCAACCCGCAACACCGCACCTCCGCAACTTCCCCCCAAAGGAAAATCCCCGTCTCTCTGAATGAAAGACCGGGGATTCCGGGGGAAAACAAAACGTTGAATTATTTCGATGACGGGAATTTCGCGAGGATGTCTTTCACTGCGTCCCTGTGGATGGTGAAGGTCATC
>CAMLEF010000043.1 GCA_946478675.1 uncultured Flavobacteriales bacterium
CGAAGAACCAGCGCCCGGAGCTCTGGAATATTTTCAACGGCAGAAAAAATATGGGCGAGCACTTCCGCGTGTTCCCGATCAGCAACTGGACGGAGATGGACGTGTGGCAATACGTGCTGCAGGAAAATATTCCGCTGCCGAAAATTTATTTCACGCACAAGCGAAAAATCATCAACCGCGACGGCACGCTGCTGGCGGATTCGGATTTCCTCGTGAAAAAACCGACGGAAGTCGGGGAAGAAATGATCATCCGCTTCCGCACCATCGGCGACATGACCTGCACCGGCGCAGTCGAATCAACAGCTTCGACGCTGGAAGAAATCATCCGGGAAGTCGCCGCCTCCCGCACCACCGAACGCGGCACGCGCGCGGATGACAAACGTTCGGAAGCTGCGATGGAAGACCGGAAGAAACAGGGATATTTTTAAAAAATCGCCACCAAGGCACTAAGACACCAAGGAAATGGAAATCCAGGCTTCAAAATTTTCTCCGGTTTCCGATGAGGAAGAACGCATTGGCAAAGCTGTTGTTGATGCTGCATATACCGTTCATAAAAAACTCGGCCCGGGACTATTGGAAAAAGTCTATGAAGTGTGCTTGTGTCATGAGCTGGCCAAACGTGAAATCAGTTATGTCCGTCAATTAGCCATTCCGATTCAATACGATGGAATAGTATTCGATGAAGGTCTTCGTCTCGATGTTTTGGCCGGCGACAAGGTCATCATTGAAATTAAGGCTATTGACCAGGTCAATCCTGTTTGGGAAGCCCAGGTGCTCAGTCATCTCAAATTAACCGGCAAACGACTCGGCTATCTAATCAATTTCAATGTCCCTCTGATGAAAACAGGTATCAGGCGATTTGTATTGTGAAGCTTGGTGCCTTAGTGTCTTTGTGGCAAAACATTCTGCAACTCTTTCAATTATGTCCACTCAACAATCAAACATCAACGATCAACTATCAGGATATCTCGACATGGACCTGCTCCGTTTCACCACGGCAGGAAGTGTTGACGACGGCAAATCGACGCTGATCGGGCGGTTGCTGTACGACAGCAAATCGATTTTCGAAGATCAGTACGAAGCGGTGAAAGCATCGAGCGAGAAGCGCGGCGAAGAATACGTGAACCTCGCGCTGCTGACCGACGGTCTCCGCGCTGAACGCGAGCAGGGCATCACGATCGATGTTGCTTACCGCTACTTCGCGACGCCGAAACGCAAATTTATCATCGCCGATACGCCGGGGCACATCCAGTACACCCGCAACATGGTAACCGGCGCTTCTACTGCGAATGTTGCCATCGTGCTCATCGATGCGCGGAAAGGTGTGATCGAACAAACCATGCGGCACACGTTCATCGCGTCGCTGCTGAAAATTCCGCACATCATCGTTTGCGTAAACAAGATGGACCTCGTGGAATACAAACAGGAAGTCTTCGATGAGATCCGTAAAAATTTCGAAGCATTCGCCTCGCGCCTCGAAGCCATCGACATCACCTTCATCCCGATCTCGGCGCTCAACGGCGATAACGTTGTCGATCGTTCCACGAAAATGCCGTGGTACGAAGGCCCTACGCTGATGTACCAGCTCGAGCACATGCACATCGGCTCCGACCTCAATCACATCGACTGCCGCTTCCCCGTGCAGTACGTCATTCGCCCGATGAGCAACGAATACCACGATTACCGCGGCTTTGCGGGTCGTGTGGCCGGCGGCGTTTTCCGCAAAGGCGATAAAGTCGTTGTGCTGCCGAGCGGTTTCAGCAGCACGATCAAATCCATCGACACGTTCACGGGTGAGATCGAAGAAGCGTTCCCGCCGATGAGCGTTACGCTGACGCTGGAAGACGAGATCGACATTTCACGCGGCGACATGATCGTGCGCGAAAACAACCAGCCCGTCGCTTCGCAGGACGTCGACCTGATGGTGTGCTGGTTCCACCCGAAGCCGCTGCAGCCCAACGGCAAGTACATCGTCAAGCACACCTCGCGGGAAGCGCGCTGCGTCGTGAAAGAGATCAATTACAAGATGGACATCAGCACGCTCCACCGCATCGAAGACGACAAGAACATCGGCATGAACGACATCGGCCGCATCCGCATCCGCACAACCGTTCCGCTGTTCTACGACAAATACAGCCGCAACCGCAACACCGGCTCGCTCATCCTTATCGACGAAGCGACGAACGAAACCGTTGCCGCGGGCATGATCCTATGACGTTTATCCTGGAAAGCGCACGGCTTCGTTTCCGCGAATCCACACCGGGCGATGCGGAGCACATGTTCGCACTGAACAGCGATCCGGAAGTTGTGCAATACACCGGCGACGGCCCGTTCGCTTCGATACAGGAGGCGCGGGATTTCCTGGAGAATTACGTGAACGTCTTCCGTCGTTTTCAGCGCGGCCGCTGGCTGCTCGAATTAAAATCGACCGGCGAAGTGATCGGCTGGTGCGGGCTGAAATTTCACGAAGACAACAGCGAGACGGATGTCGGCTACCGTCTTTTCAAAAAGCATTGGGGAAACGGTTACGCCACCGAAGCCGCGAAAGCAGCGATTGCTTATGGTTTTGATACGCTGCAACTGGACCGCATCGTGGCGCACGCGCGGAAAGAAAATATCGCTTCGCTGAAAGTGCTGGAGAAATGCGGGATGAAGATCATCGGGGAAGACAACGACTGCGACGGAGAAATCTTCGTGTGGGAAATTCTGAGATAATCTGGTTAAGTGTCAGATTGAGTAGCGGAGCGTATCCCCGCCTGCGCGGACGGGCAGGGAAAGCTGACACTTCGGGGATATAAAAAAGAGAAACGGTGCGCTAACCCCTTAACACACCGTTTCATGAATACTACATCGGGCGACGTAGTGATACAAATGTAGCGGGAGGCCGCCGCGTTGAAGTGGTTTTTCGATGCTTTGCGAAAATCTGTCGATGCTTTGCGGGATTGTTTCGAAGGTTTTATTCCGAATACAGCATCTCCACGTGCGGAATATCGTCTTCAAGATATTCTTCCTTCGGCGTACGGCAGAAACCGTAGCTCTCGTAGAACTTTTGCAAATACGATTGCGCTGAAATCCGCACCGGAACATTCCCGAAACGATCGTTGATGTAGTCCATCGTTTTTGTCATGAGCTCCTTCCCTGCTCCCGTTCCGCGAACGAGCGGAGAAGTGGCGACACGACCGATGGAAACTTCATCGTACGAAACACCGGCGGGCAGGATTCGCGCGCAGGCCACGAGCTCGTCGTCTTTCCATCCCATTACGTGCAGCGCGTATTCGTCCTTGTGATCCGGATCGAGATACGGGCATTTCTGCTCCACGATGAAAACGGCGCAACGCAGCGCGAGAAGACGGTGCAGCTCAGCGGGCGTCAGCTCATGAAATGGTTTGCATTGCCAGGTGATCATCGGGATAAAGGTAATTGCAGTTTCGGGAACCAGCGCGCGATCTTCGGGTAAAGCCAAGCCGCCATGAAACACCCGAAGCTGTTGGCGATGAAATCATAAATGTCGGCGCTGCGTTCGGAGAACAACGTGCCTTGCATGATCTCGAGCAAACCGCCGTAAGCCACCGACAAGCCGACAGCCATGAACACGGCATTCGCGCGAAAATATTCCGAGCGTTGCTGCAGGCGGTAACCACGGATGGAAAGCAGCACGAGCACGAAGAAAATGCCGGTATGCACCCACTTGTCGAAGCTGAGCAGCTCTAAAAAAGAAATATGCGGAATATCCCTTCCGGGAATTCCGCATAAGATCAGGATCAGCAGCGCCCAGAGAATCGCCGGCAAAAGCGGTCGCTTCTTCATGACGCCATAAAATTACTGGCCGATGAGCGCTTTGTAAGCTGCAGCGTCGAGCAGCTCGCCCACTTCGGAAGGATTGCTCATTTCAACTTTGATCATCCAGCCTTCGCCGTACGGATCTTTGTTCACCGATTCCGGGTTCGCATCGATCGCATCGTTCTTGGTGACGATCTTTCCGGAAACCGGCATGAACAGATCGGAAACCGTTTTCACGGCTTCTACCGTACCGAAAACTTCTTCCTTGCCGATCTCTTCGTCGACGGTTTCGATCTCGACATAAACGATATCGCCAAGCTCGCCCTGCGCGAAATCAGTAATGCCGACAACGGCCACGTTACCTTCTACACGGACCCATTCGTGGTCTTTCGTGTACTTGAGATTGTCCGGAAAATTCATAGTGCTGGTTGTGTTTTTTAGAGAAGCAAAGTTAAATTTTTTCAAGTCGCGCGGGAGAAAAGGGGCTTTTTCAGAAACATTCTAAAAAGAAGAGGCGGCAGTCACAGGAAACGACGGTTTTTAACCACGGAGTTTCACAGAGGTTGTGCACACCCGCCTGACCGTCGGGCAGGGAGGAACACAGAGAAAAAACAAATCCCAAACCGATGTGATTTGGGATTTGAGATTCGATTTCTCGGTTTCTATTTCTTACTGCAGCATGAACAGCAGGCTGAGTCCCGCGCGGGTGCTGGCCGTTTTGAACGACGAGGAGATCAGCGGGTTCGTCATGATGCGGTCGCAGAAGAAACGAACGCGGAGCTGCTGCGTGAGCTGGTAGTCGACCGACGTTTTGATCGAGAAGATGTTCTGACCGGCCGTGAGCACATCGATGCCTTCTACCGCCTTGCGGATCACCGTCTGGTTGTTGCGGTATGATACGTCGGCGCGGATGTTCAGGTCGCTCGTCGGGATCTTCCCTTTCATGAGCTTCTTCATGAACTTCAGCGGCAGCTTCGGCACACGGTAACCGGCTCCGATCACCAGCTCGCGGCCGCTGACTTCCGTGAGCTGCGTGTTGGCGAGGCTCATGCTCAGCGTACGGTCTTTCTTGTACTCGATGCGCGAGGTGAGGTTGTTGTTGCCGGCCCAGGTTACGTCGAACGCGATCAGCGGGCTGTACTGTTCCGTGATCGTTACCGAGTTGATCTGGTAACGGCTCTGGAAGTCATTCACCACGTTACGCGTAAAGGCAAAACCTGACGAATCCATGTACGCGAGGTTCGTGCTGTAACCGCCGAGCGCGTAGGTGGAACGGTACGAGTGGCTGACGGAAACCGTCTTGAAGTATTTCTGCACCGGCTTGTATTTCGTCAGGCCGTCGTACGAAATACGCCAGTTCGGCAGCGGGATCACCGGGAACAGGTTCAGCGAAACGGACTCTGCGCGCTTGCCGGTATACGCCGCCATGAACGCCGGGATGATCACGTCCTGCTGCACCGGGCTGTAACCGTCGGAGAAACCGGTCGGCAGCTGGCCCTGTGAATACGGGTTCTGGTTGCCGAGACGCTGTGATACGACCGCGCGGTTGTTCAGGAACTGCTGGAACACTTCCGAAGAATGATCGTCCTTATTGTCCTTCTTGAACGCCGTTTTCCAGGAGATGATCGAGATGCTGAACGTTCCGTTTTCCGTGCGCGACTGTTCGACGTAATCGCCCAGCAGCGGATCCCAATGGTAGAACGAACTAACGTTGAGCGATTTCATGCGGCTTGCATTGAGCTCGATGCGAACATCAGGGAACGGCTCGAGCGTGGCGCGCATCGTCAGGTTCTGGCTGTTGCCCTGCGTGAATGGCGTGTATAGTGAAGACGTCGAGACGAGCCATCCGTTTTCTTTCGCATAACGCGGGTAGAAGTCTTCATCCTGCGGACCGAAATTCTGCTGCTGACCGAAGAGGAAACCGGTGCCCGGTGCGCGGAAATCGTAGCCGTAGCCGAGGAACTGCGTATTCGGTTTATAACCCGGCAAGGCCATGGTCGAGTTCTCCGTATACGTTCCCGAAATGTTGCGAACGCTCATCAGCAGTCGCGCCATGTATTCGACGATCGCATACTGGTTGTCGTCTTTCTTCGTCGTATCCTGCGCGGTGGGTTTCGTATTCGCGTTACGCGGTGCCGGTGATTGCGGCGCTTTCTGCCCGGGTCGCTTCTGGTTGATCTTCTTGAAATACGGCACCGTGTTGTACAGCGTCGTCATGTCGATCTGCACCGTGTAATCCCATTTCGCGTTGTTGCCGATCGTGTTACCAACGCTGTCGGCCGTGAGCGGCGCGCGCTGCCACATGAAACCGGACGAGTAACGCACGCTCGGTTTCACCCAGTCGAGGGCCGGGATCTTGTTCACCGGGATCGTATACGTCGCGTTCGTCGCATGATGATACGTCATCGTGGTACCGAAGCCGCGGATGTTGTGCCAGATGGAATCCTTCTCTTCTTTCGTGTCGATCTTGCCGTACGGCTCGAGGACGTTGCCGAGATTGTCGGCGGTGAAGTCGAACTTCAGGTTTTTCGTGAGGTCCCAGCGGAGATCGTAGCTGCGCGTCCACACGAACTGCTTGTTGAAGTTCACGGGCACGAATACGTCGCTGAAGCCCGTAATGTTGCGGCTCTTCACCTCGCCGTACTGGCGGTTGAGATCGGTCGAGAAGCCCACCATCGTCGGTGTCGGCGAGATGCTCATGTCGCGCAGGATCGTCATCCATTTCGATTTCGCCCACTTCGCTTGCTTGAACGGCGTGTACGGTTTCACCTGCGGATTATACGTGTATGTCAATCCTCCGCGGTAATTGCGCAGCGTGCTGTACTCGAGGTTCACGTTGTGGCGATACACTTCGGTATACGCGTAGCTCACGGTGAAATTCGAAATGTCCCATGGATAGATTTTCGTTTTTCCTTTCGCCCGTTCCTTGTGCACGTTGGTCAGGTTGAAGCTCTTTCGCCTGGTATAATCCACCGTCGCGCCTCTTATGGAATCGCGCACGTTCTCACTCAGCGCATTGTTGTTCAACACCGGCTTCAGCAAAATATCAGGATCGAGCGGGTTGTACTGCGGCGTGATGAACGTTTCACCGTAACCCCAGAACAGCGGCACTTTAATACCGGTTTTCTCGTTGAAGAATTTGTCCACGTTCACGAGCGCCGATACGTCGTAGTTCGTCTGGTTTTCACGAAGACGTTCGCTGACTTTTTTCTCGATGCTTCCGAATCCCGGCGTCGCCATGTTGCCCGAGAGGTTCACTACGGCAAAGTCCGCGAGCTTGGCATTCACACGTGCCGTTGCTGCCCAGCCGCCATGCTCGTCGAAATCCGTCAGGCGCAATTCGTTGAACCATATCTCCGCGCATTTCGAAAAACCGTCGTCGCCATCACCGGCGCTCACCTTCTTCGGGTTACGCACGCCGAGCATGAACACTTTGATCATCGACAGGTTCGGGTTGCCTTTCACCGTTACCGTACGCTCCGGATGATCCGGGTCGGCCATGGAATATTCCTGCGTGAGCGAAGCCGTACCATTCGCCTGGTCGATGTTACGCTGCTGTTTCACCAGCTGCAGCAACTCGAACGCCAGCTCCATGTTATTGGCAACGGGCCATACCTTTTCACGCTCGGTTTCGTCGTTCGGCGAATAGTTGCCGGCAGGCGTTACTTTCAGCGGGATCGTGTATTCGTAATAGTTGTCCGTCTGGTCGGAGCCGATGCGGATGAATGCTACGAGATCACCGTCGTTGAGCGGCTGGGTGCTGCCCGCGCGCTGTTCCGCGTGGATGAACATGCGGATCTTCTTGTAGGAACGAACGTCGAGGTTGCTCTGCGTTTTGTAAGCCGCACGCGCGTCACCGTCTTCGAGGTCGCAGACTTTCATGGAAAGCGACTGCTCGTTGAGGCGGACCAGCGTTGCGCTCTGCACGTTCTGTTCGCGGTCGATGCCCGGGGGAAGCACGTAGTTCACCGGCGTCTTGTTGCCGTTCTCTTCGATGTTCACCGCCGCGAGATCGAACTCGGTATTGCTCTGGCTGTTGGAAATGTATTCGCCCGGGTGCAGCAGCGAGTAGTTGTATTTGCGCCAGTCGCTGCGAACGAGCTCGAGTCGCGCCATGCGGCAAACCACCGGCTTGTCGACGCCTTTGAAATACATCCGGATGAAACGGATCGAGTTGAAGTTCTCGATGGTGCCGACTTTCGCGGTGTACGAACGGATCGGAACGCGGAACTGGTACCAGGTGATCGGGCGCGTACGGCCGTCCTTCGTCGTAACGGAAGTCTGGTAAACGTCCGTGATGTAGTTGTTGCCGTTGTTGTTCGGGTTGATGTCCGTCGGCGTCAGCTTCACGCGGTATTCGTAATAGCCTTCGTTCTCGTTCAGCGTGTTGTCGCGGTTGATGTCTTCGTTGTTCGGAAGCGTGGTCGACTGCGTCGGGTAATCTTCGGAATAACCATCGTCGTTCGGCTGGCCCGTAGCCGGCGAGTTGCCGTCGGGACCGTTGAACATTTTGTAACGATCGAGGATCGGCTTCGACTGGTTATCGTAATCGGTGCCGCGGTAATAATGGTAGTTGTCTCCCGACGGGTCTTTGTCAGCATTTATCCATGCCTGTGATCCCGTACCGTATGCACTTGCAATTTGATTTAAATAGAACTGGAAGAATTGCTTCTCGTCATCATCACCCAATCCATCGAGACCAACGTCCTGTTTCTTACGGTTGTTCTCGTCGTTATCAAATGCGTTCACGATCGACTGCACCACGGGCACGCGGCCCCACGCCGTATAATCGATCAGGCTCGTATCGCCGTTGATGGGCAGCCCGTTCTCGAAGCTCGTGCGCGAATCCTTCAGCACGTCTTCCGAAATGTTGCCGATGTCGATGCACAGTTCGCCCGTCGTGTTCTGCTGCGATTGCGGAACGTCTTCGTTGTACGGGTCCATCATCCAGAACTGGATGTATTCGATGTTCGCGGCTTCGAAGTCGTTCGTTTCGATGCGGCGCATGATACCGCCCCAGCGCGATGCAGGATTGTTCAGGTTGCCGTTCGCGTCGATACCGGAAGAGAAGCTCGTCGGCGCAACGTCGTAGTTGTACGGTCCGCGCTCGTTCGGGTAATACGCGAGATCGAGCATCGACACGTTCATCGGCTGACCGCTGGGTGGCTGCTTGTTCGGGAACACTTCCGTCTCGAGCACTTCGCGCACACGGTGGTCCGACTGATCGGCCGTGGTAACGTGCGGCGGGCGCAGGTTGTTGTCGGGACGCTGGAAAAGCGGGTCGATCACGTACCAGGCGATCTTCGCGCGGTTGAAGCCGGACTCGACGGAATCACGCGAAGCTTCCGGGAAACGGCCGGGCTGTCCCTGCGGAACCGAAGCCAGCGACCATCCCTGCGGCGAACGGATATCGATCGCGGATTGCGTGCCTTCGAAGTCGTCGATGTACGAGTTACCGGTTTTACCGATCGCCGGGTTGTGGTCGGGATGCAGGTATGCAAACTCGCCGTTGACGGTGATCGAAGAAGGCACTTTCGTATCGATGAACGGAATGTTGTCGACAAAGCGGGTGAGGAACGGCGCGTCGGTGGTGTAGCTGAGGTCCGTGCCCATGATCGTGTTGCGCATCGGCTCGTCACCGACCTGGATCTTCTGCGTGACCGGGCGTTCCGTGAGGTTCATGATGGTGGCGCCGACGTGGAAGTTCTTGCTGAACATATAATCCGCGTGCGCGCCCCAGAGTGTTTTCGATTGGATGGCGAACAGCGAATTACTTTCCAGCGAGATCTTGATCGGCACGCCGGAATTGAGAATACTTTCGTTGATGATGCGCACACGGCCGAGCGTGTAATCCACCGTATAGTCGACGTTCTCCTGCAGCGGCGCGCCACCGGCGGTCACCACGACAGAACCCTGCGGAATGTTCACCGCGTTCAGCGAAATGTCGGAGTTGGAAGACGATTGATACGAGCCTTTCAGCTTGTAACGGTCTTTCGAAGTAAAGACGGTGGTAGCAACGGTTTTCGTGGAATCGTACAGCTGCGGGAATCCGTATTTGGCGTACAACGCCACGTCACCGTCAAGTGCATGGGGACCGAACAGGTAATCACCGAACGGATGGACCATTGGGAAAATCACGCGACCATTCGAAGAATTGATCGTCACGCCTTCGATAAAGTCGAACTGACCGTCGGGCGTTTGCTGCTGTTGCTGGTTGAGTTTGTCGAGGCTTAATACCTGGAGCAGTGGCTTGCCGTTGATCGGACCTTCGGGAATGAACGGAATATCCGTACCGGTCGACGGGTTGTTGTACCAAACCTGTAACTGGAAATTCGCGGGATTCACCTGGTACGCACCGACTGAATAGATGTTCTTCATCATCAGGTCCCAGAGATGGAAGCGATGTGCGACACCGCTATTGTCCGTAATCTTCGGAACGTTGTTTGTGCTCTTCAGCTGTTTTACGATGAGCGCATTCTGACCGGTAACACCGTCGTTGGAGAATTCACCGACCTGGTAGGTTTTACCGTTGAGCGTATACTGGTAAGCCACCGCAAGCACTTCGTCATAATTCAACGCCTGGTTCAGCGAGATGTAGCCTAACCGGGTATTGAACGTATATTCTGTAGACGCGAGGCGACGCGCATTGTTCACCCGTTCATAGTTGATGGCCTGCGTATAATTATATCCGTTAATGAGCGGAGCAAACGTTGTATTTAATGGAATATTGATATCGCGGAGATTTTTATAAAGCGACGTATCCTGCTCGTAAAGATTATTCAACGCGTTGTGCGGAACCTGGTCTTCACTGGTGTTTACCGAGATGAAACCGGTGCCGACTTCTTCCAGCACGTTTTCACCGAGATCGCTTTGTGCAACGATGTTCCGCGTATTATCGACAGCACCCGTGCGGTTGGTCACCCACACTTCGATGCGCGTGATCTGTACGCCGGAATTGATTACCGGGAAATTCGACAGCGCCTGGTCGTAGTGATCGTAGAAATACTGCGAAAGGAAATAGTGCTTGTTCGCTTCGTAGTTGTCGGCCTGCACTTCGAAGGTGCTCGTCTGCGCGCCGCCGGTAACGTTGATCTCCGATTTTTTACCGCGCTCCTGCGAGATGATGCTCGTGACCATGAGGCGTCCGAACTGCAGCTGCGTTTTAATACCGAAGAGCGTCTGGCTGCCCGTGATCAGCGAGGTATTCAATCCGAAGTTGACGTTACCCGCTTCGATCTTCTTGATGATGTCGTCTTCGAAGCCGGTGAACTCGAGCTTCATCTGGTTCTCCCATTCGAAGGTGGAACCGGTGTTGTAGTTCGTCGTCAGCTTCAGCTTCTCGCCGATCTTGCCGACAACGTTGAGCTGGATCTTTTCATCGAAGTCGAACGTGGAAACACGACGCTGGCGTTCGGGAAGCGCGGGGTTGTCCGTGCGGTTGATGTCGATGCCGAAGATCAGCTCGGCCTGTCCCTGCGGACGGATGTCGATCGTTCCGCCGCCGAAAATATCACCGAAGGCGCCACCGATCGGGATCGGCGGAATGAGGTTGGAGCTTTTGCCGCGTACCTGGTTCTGGCTTTCCGCATGCTCGCGTTGACGCCAGTAATCGTGCACCGACTTTTTCATGTCGTAGTAGATGTACTCTTCCTGCGTCATGTACATCGGCGGGCGATAATCCTTGTTGCCGAGCTTCTGTTCGTAGATGTAAAGGTTGGAATCGGGATCGTAGGTCACCGTCTTCTTGATGTTGGACGGATCGCTCAGGCGCATGTTGCCGTTGTTCGAATAATACCAGGGGTCGAGGCCCGACTGGTCCGGAGGCGTGCAGGAATCACATCCGACCGCAGGACTGTCATTACCGCCGACGAGTCCGCGCTGGAAGGAGCGTTGGGAAGAAGCCACCCGGGCGTTGCTGTTCATGACTGCGGCCAGCAATCCGAAGGAAACAACAGCGACGATGGTATATTTCAGGAACGGTTTCAAGGTTATGCTAAGTGCGGGTTATGCGTTGTTTTCCTCAAGACGCAGCCCGGCAGTTTCGGTTGCCAGCGGCCGGGTATTTCGCGAATTTCGGATGGGTTTTAACAAAACGGGCAAGAATTACAGGTTCTTTAATGCGAGTTTTAACAGGTGTTCGACAGAGACGGCATTCCCTTCTGTACGCAGCGATTTGTCGACCGCTTTTTCCGCAACGTTCCGGGCAAAGCCCAGCATGACGAGAGCAGATAACGCTTCTTCCCGCATTTTATTGTCTCCGGCAAAAACAGGAATCGTGCTTCCCGGCATTTCTTTTCCGAAACGGCCTTTCAGGTCCACGATGATGCGCTGCGCCGACTTTTCGCCGATGCCTTTGATCGCCTTGAGCGCCGCTACGTTCCCCGTGAGAATGGCCGACACGATTTCACCCGGCGCCATCGACGAAAGGATCATGCGCGCGGTTCCCGGCCCGACTCCCGAAACGGAAACCAGCTGGCGGAACAGTTCGCGTTCTTCTTCGTCGCCGAAACCGAACAGCACGTGCGCGTCTTCCCGCACCGAGAGATGCGCATAGACACGGCAGTTGCCGCTTTCGGGAAGCTTCGAGAAGGTATTCAGCGAAATGTTGAGGTGATAGCCCACGCCGCTGCATTCGATGACTACGAACGTCGGCGTTTTTACCGCAAGCTTTCCCTCGAAATGATTGTACATGTGTTTAGCTTCTGCGTGATTGCGCGTCAACGACGGCGATGGTAACCATGTTCACGATTTCGCGCACCGAGCTGCCGAGCTGGAGCACGTGTACCGGCTTTTTCATGCCGATGAGCACCGGCCCGATCGCTTCGGCGTCACCCATTTCCTGCAGCAGCTTGTAAGCGATGTTGCCCGAAGCGAGGTTGGGGAAAATGAGCGTGTTCACCTTTTTGCCGACCAGCTCGCTGAAGGGGAACTGCTCTTTCAGCAGCTCGTTGTTCAGCGCGAAGTTCGCCTGCATCTCGCCATCGACGATGAGGCCGGGATAATCGCGGTGCAGGATCGCCGTGGCTTCGCGGACTTTCTCAGGCACCAGTCCGTCGGATGAACCGAAGTTCGTGTATGAGAGCAGCGCAATGCGAGGAATGACGTTGAACTGGCGGATGGCCTGCGCAGTGAGCACGGTGATGTCGACCAGCTCTTGTGCGGTGGGATCCACGTTCATCGTCGTATCAGCGAAGAAGAAATTGCCGGAGCGCGTGGACATGATGTACATGCCGGCCACGCGGTTGACGCCGTCCTGCACGCCGATACACTGCAGCGCGGGAATGATCGGTGCGGCGTATTTGCGGGTGAGCCCGGAGATCATTGCATCGGCCATGCCGGTTTCCACCATCATCGCACCGAAGTAGTTGCGCTCCGTCATCACCTTTTTCGCTTCGTAAAGCGTGACGCCGCGGCGTTTGCGTTTCTGGAAATACATCTCGCCGAAACGGACGCGGGTATCTTCCTGCGAAATGTCGCGCGGATCAAGGATGGGCGTATCACCGAGGTCGAGGTTGTTCTCCTCCATGAGGCGCTGGATCTTCGCCACGTCGCCGAGCAGGATCGGGCGGGCAATGCCTTCGTCGCGCGCCACCTGTGCCGCCTTGAGAACTTTGTACGTGTCCGCTTCGGTGAACACCACACGCTTCGGATTCTGACGCGCTTTCGTCGCCAGGCCGCGCACGAGCTTATTGTCGCGGCCGAGACGGTTGTTCAGCTCGGCACGATACGCTTCCCAATCGGTGATGGGACGTTTCGCAACACCGGAATCGATGGCCGCTTTGGCAACCGCAGGCCCGACGGTAGAGATCAGGCGCGAGTCGATCGGTTTCGGGATGAGGTACGTGGGCCCGAAGCTGAGGTTGCGCGTATCGTAAGCGTGGTTCACATCATCGGGAACGGGTTCTTTCGCGAGCTCGGCAATGGCGTACGCAGCAGCCAGCTTCATGGCTTCGTTGATCGAAGTGGCGCGCACGTCGAGCGCTCCGCGGAAAATGTACGGGAAGCCGAGCACGTTGTTCACCTGGTTCGGATGATCGGAACGGCCGGTTGCCATGATGATATCGGGACGGGCAGCCATCGCCTCGTCGTAAGAAATTTCAGGATCGGGATTCGCCAGCGCAAACACGACCGGGCGATCGGCCATCGAACGGATCATGTCCTGCGTCACGACGTTGCCTTTGGAAAGACCCACGAAAATGTCGGCGCCTTGTATCGCCTCCGCCAGCGTCTTTTTGCCCATGGGCTTCACGGCGAAAAACTTCTTGCTCTCATCGAGATCATCACGGTCGGTGGTGATCACGCCTTTGCTGTCGAGCATGAGAATGTTTTCCTTCTTCACGCCTACGGCAATGTACATGCGCGTGCACGAGATCGCGGAAGCTCCCGCGCCGTTCACTACCAGCTTTACTTCTCCGATCTTCTTGCCCGCCACTTCGCACGCATTGATCAGCGCTGCCGACGAAATGATCGCCGTTCCGTGCTGGTCGTCGTGCATGACGGGAATATCGAGCTCTTCTTTCAGCCGGCGTTCGATCTCGAAACATTCCGGCGCCTTGATGTCTTCCAGGTTGATGCCGCCGAACGTGGGAGCAATCGCCTTGACGGTCTGCACGAACGTGTCGATGTCGTTGGCGTCTACCTCGATGTCGAACACGTCGATATCGGCGTAGATCTTGAAGAGCATGCCTTTCCCTTCCATGACCGGCTTGGAAGCCAGCGGCCCGATGTTGCCCAGTCCGAGCACAGCGGTCCCATTGGAAATGACGGCGACGAGGTTGCCTTTGGAGGTGTATTTGTAAGCGTCTTCGGGTTGCTTTTCGATCTCGAGGCAGGGCTCGGCTACACCGGGAGAGTATGCCAGCGTCAGGTCGCGTTGCGAGCTGTACGGTTTGGTCGGCAATACTTCAATTTTCCCGGGTCGGCCCTGGGAGTGATAATCGAGGGCGTCCTGCTTGCGGAATTTAGCCATAAGAATAATCTACTTTTTTCCGCATTCCGCGGAATGATTTTTCCGGAAAAGGCGGAAAGGCGAAGGTAATGAGAATTGTCGATTTCCCGGATGGGCTTTCTTTGCCCCGGGCCGCAAGGTTTTCCGGGCAAAATCGTCTATCTATGCAGCTCCAAACACACCTTTTAACTAAACTTCATCAATGAAAAAAATCTTTACGCAACTGGCAGCGTTATTGCTGCTTACCCCTGCTTTGCTTAAAGCGCAGCTCACGCCCGAAGTGCTGTATTACCAGTTCGACGGCACCGGGACCAGCGTCCCCAACCTTGCCAGCGCTCCTCCCGCGGGAACCACCACCGCCACCATCATGGGAGGCCTGAGCCAGACCGGCAGCGGCATCTGCGGCGGCGCGCTCCTCGGCACCGGCGCCAGCAGCACTAACGATTACGTGAACACCGGCTGGGCCACCAGCATGACCGGCTCCTGGACGATCTCCTTCCGCACGTCCAATGTGCCCAGCACCACGAGCACTTACTACATCCTCGGCGACGTGAATGCCGGCGGCCTTCGTGTTTTCACCGGCGGTGTGGCCGGCGCAGGTAACTGGATCCTTCGCGGGCCGCTGACGGACGTGCTGGCTACCGGCGGCGCTTCGACTTCGGCTTCGATGACCACGTTTGCTTACGATGCGACGGCGGGAGAAATCAGGGCTTATGTAAACGGCGTTTTGGTCAGTACCGTTGCGCAAAGCCCCATTACCCTGAGCGGCTCCGGCCCGTTCAAAGTAGGCGCCTACTCGTCGAGCGCCAACCTGCCGAGCGGTTCACTGATGGACGAATTTCGCTTCTACAGCCGCGCGCTCACTGCAGCGGAAATCACCCAGCTGTATAATCCCTACGCTACATCCGGATTCCTCGGAGCGGACCAGTCGTTTTGCCCGAGCAGCCCGGCAACGCTGACCACGGGGTGGCCGGCAGAGAGCGTGCTGTGGTCAAATGCTTCAACGAACGATTCGATTTCGGTGAGCACGCCGGGCGTTTACACGGTTGCCATTACCGGCGGCTGCGGCACCGACAATGACACCATCGTGATGACGTCGTTGGAATCCGCCTCGTCGATCTCCCCGACAGCCTGTGCCAGCTATACGACGCCCAGCGGAGCGACACTCACCGCTTCCGGCACGTATACCGATACCATTGCAAATGCAGCAGCCTGCGACAGCATCATCACGATCAACCTCACGATCCTGCAGCCGAGCGCTTCTTCGATCACGGTAACGAACTGCGGAGCTTACACTGCTCCGAGCGGCGCCACGCTTTCCGCAACGGGCATTTACACTGACGTAATCCCGAATGCAGCCGGTTGCGACAGCACGATCACGATCGACCTCACGGTCAACCAGCCGACCACTTCTTCCATGATCATTACGAGCTGCGGCACCTACCCGGCTCCCAGCGGCGCCCAGCTGACTACAACCGGCATTTACACCGATGTGATCCCGAATGCAGCCGGCTGCGACAGCACGATTACGATCGACCTCACGGTGTACCAGCCGACGTCTTCGTCGATCACGGTTTCATCCTGCGGCATGTACACGGCACCCAGCGGCGCCACGTATGCAACGTCCGGAACGTACACCGACATTATCCCTAACACGACCGGCTGCGACAGCACGATCACGATAGCGCTCACGGTAAACACGGTGAACGTGAACACGACGCAGAACGGCGCAACACTCACGGCAGCTGCTTCCGGCGCTACGTACCAGTGGATCGATTGCGCGAACAACCAGCCGATCAGCAACGCAACGAGCCAGTCGTTCACCGCAACCGCCAACGGCAGCTACGCCGTGATCGTAACGGAAAATTCCTGCACGGACACTTCATCCTGCCTCACGGTAACCGGCATCGGCATCGCGGAAAATGCATTCGCATCGACGGTGCAGCTTTTCCCGAATCCCACTGACGGCAATTTCACGATTGAGCTCGGCGCAACGTACGAGCACGTAACGGTAGTCGTTACCGATCTCGTAGGCCGCGTGGTCAGCGCACAGGATTACTCCGGCGCTCAAACGATCCGCACGGCGATCGATGCACCGGCCGGATCTTATTTCGTAACCGTTACGGCTAACGGACAGAAAGCCGTACTGACGATGATCCGTCAATAATTTTTCAGCTTCACAGGAAGGTGCGCAGCGAAAGTCGTTGCGCACCTTTTTATTTCGGGAAAGACCTAAACTACGTTGCGCGATTTTTTTGAGATCGGCAGTTGTTCTTTTCTAACTTTACCCGACCATGAGCCCGCTGAAAAATATCGTCGTGTTCACCGGCGCCGGCATCAGCGCGGAGAGCGGCATCAGCACGTTCCGCGACAGCGGCGGACTGTGGGAGAAATACGACATCCGCGACGTGGCGACGCCCGAAGCCTGGCAGCGGAATCCGAACCTCGTGCTCGAATTTTACAACCAGCGCCGCAAGCAGGTGATGGAAGCGCGACCGAACGCCGCACACAAAGCGCTCGTCGAGCTGGAAAAAAAATTCCAGGTGCACGTGATCACGCAAAACGTCGACGACCTGCACGAGCGCGCGGGATCGAAAAACGTTCTTCACCTGCACGGCGAAATTCTCAAAGCGCGCAGCACGAAAAACCCCGAGCTGGTGTACGCGCTGAAATCCTGGGAGATCAAAGCCGGCGACAAATGCGAGCTGGGATCACAGCTGCGCCCGCACATCGTGTGGTTCGGGGAAATGGTGCCGGAGATGAACCGCGCGCAGGAAATTTCTTCTACTGCCGACATCTTCATCATCATCGGCACCTCGCTCAACGTTTATCCGGCAGCAGGACTGGTCCACGCCACGCGCAGCAACTGCCCTGTTTATCTCGTCGATCCGAACGAAGTCAACGATATCGGCGTGCGCAATCTCACCGTGATCCGCGAAAGCGCGGGCAATGGCGTTCCTTCATTGGTGAAACAATTGCTGAACGGCCACTGATCTTCCTTTTTCCTCATAAAAAAACAGGGCCCCCGATGGAGAGCCCTGTTTTTTATTTTAAAGTCGATGCGCTTAGTGGGAAACCACGAGCCGGCGGCTGGCCAGCGTTTTTCCGTCGGAAACGAGGGAGCAGAAATAAACGCCCGCGCCCAGCGTGGAAACGTCCATTTTCACCGTGCCTTCGGATTCGTATACCGGCTGTTCCATGACCTGTTCGCCGAGCATGTTGAAGATGACCATGTGCGCATCTACCGGTTGAACGCTGCCGAGCTTATAGTTCATGCTGAACGTGAAAGCGGCCGGGTTCGGCGCCGGGTTCGATACGGAAGGTTTTACCAATGAAATGTTGTTGACGCCTGCCGGGCCGTTCGCTGCATTATAAACGATAACGAGCGAGGAAGAGTCGGCCGGGTTGGCCTGGTCGATGATGGTGTAACGAACCTGCGTTACGCCGGTCATGTTGTTCGGATTGTAATCGGCAGAAAGATCGAAGTGGCCCTGTGACGGGATCGAGAAAGCGACAGACAACGTGGTGGTCGGTGCGTAGCAGTTCTGGTCGTTGCAGAACCAGGTGGTTGCGCCCGGGTCGTTGAGCTGCATGTTGGTCTTGCGGACTTTCACCGTGATGGGGCTTTCCGAGATGTTCGTTACCGTATAGATGCGCGTATCGGTAGAAGACGACGGCACCCAGTACGTCTGCGTGGTGTTGGTCACATCGGAGCTGTTGGCGTCAACGAAGGTGAAGTTTCCCTGCGCGGACAGAGCCGTTGCAGAAGCGAGGAAAGCGAGGGCGAGTAATTGTTTTTTCATGTGGAGTTTCTTTATTCGTGTTGAGCTTCTACAAACTTAAAGAAGTTATCCGAGAAAAACCACCACCGGATAGCAAAGAAAAACAGCCACTTATGAATCTAAAACCCGCGCCGTCAGAGGGGCGCAGCGGCCTGTTTTGCATAAAATGACCAATCCTACGGGTATTTTGACCTTCTGTGTAATCACCGTCGGCGACCTTTGACTTTTTGCATTTCCTGACTACCTTAGCCGATACGCTAAGAAAAACCCGTCAATTAACAACAAATCATTCCACGCATGAAAAAGAAAATTTACCTCGCAGTTGCTTTCGCAGGTATCTATGCTGCTTCTATGGCACAGACGCAGCGTACGGTTCTTGCTGAAGAATTTACGCAGGCCTCTTGCGGTCCGTGTGCTGCCCAGAACCCGGCGTTCAACACGCTGCTCGGCAACAACACCGCTAAAGTGGTTTCTATTAAGTACCAGACCAACTGGCCGGGCGTTGACCCGATGAACACGCAGACGCAGTCCAACGTCGGCCCCCGCGTTACCTACTATAACGTTACGGGTGTTCCTTACGCGCTGATGGACGGCGTACCGCAAACCGGCTCTGCTTACTCCGGCGCTCCTTACAACTGGTCACAGT
>CAMLEF010000044.1 GCA_946478675.1 uncultured Flavobacteriales bacterium
TTCCCGCAATGAGCGAATCGCGCGCGAAGGCCTGGAATTCTCCGGCAACGTCATCGTCGATGAGAATCTTCGGTGCAACGAGCACGACGTTTTTCAGCGCAGCGTTTCTCCCGAGATGAATCGACTGTCGCGAAACAATGCACACCTGGCCGGAGATGATTTCGTTATCGAGGGAAATTGCAGCAGGCGAAACGATATATAAAGGAGCATCGAAGAATGAATGGTCCAGGCTGTCGCGCAGCTGAAGTTCCTGCGGCGTGATCACCGAATCATTTTCACCGGGAGAAAAATCGAACAGCTGTAAAAGATCGTTGACCAGCTTTTCGTTGTAAGGCGGCAGGAAACGCTCCGACGTTTTTTGCTGTCCATATACGAGCTGGTCGCCGAGATAACTTTGTCCTTCGATGTAGGCGCGCTGCACGCCGGCTTTCGGCAAATAACAATCGCCGCGCAATTCGGTTTTTCCCGCCAACGCTAAAGGCCGGTCGAGATCCGCCAGCACGAGCGCCGTCGCCTCTTCATTCTGCCATCCCGTTGCGGCAGCCAGCTGTTGTGATCGGTTCCGGCGATGCGCTTTTACCAACGCAATCTCAAATGCGCCCCAGGATTTTTTCTCCAGCTCCACCGAATCGTTTCCGTGGCCGAACAGATCGGTTTCCACAGGCGCCGTCGACGTGAAACTTTCATCCAGCAGCAGCGCCAGTCCCGATTGCAGATTGCGTTGCAGCTCCACCACGGTTTCATCCTGTCGTATGCCGATACGCGTAAAGTAGGCCGCCATCAGCAATCCGCCGCTGACGATCGCGATGACCACCGAAATGGCGAGCGCATAAAACAAGGAACCGGCGCGCAGCATGGTTAGTGAGAAGTGCTGCCCGGTTTCTCTTTAGAAGAAGGAGCGGCGGTTTTCTTTTTTTTCTTCGGCGACGGCGATTTTTCTCCGGCAGCTTTGGGCTTTGTTTTTTCAGAAGAACCTGCTTTTTTCTTTTCCGGATCGTCCGTCGCTATTTTTTCCGCCGGGGCTTTTTCTTTTTTTACGAAAAGCCTTGACTTCCGCTGTTGTCGCGTAGTATCTTGTGACTGTCGCTGTTGAATTTTGCGTTCGTCATTTTTTAATGTATCAACGGTAGCCTTTTTATTTACGCGCGAAGGCTTCGGCGAAGGCGGCGGTAATGGTCGGTCTTTTTTAAAAATGATTATTGAATCGGCTTTTTGATCTTTATAAATAATTGTTTTTCCATTGCGTTTTCCGCGCTTGTAAATTTCAGTCAGCATTAATTGCCCCTTTTCATTGTACGCTTCGCAGCGACCCTCCTGCAACCCGTTTTTATAATGAGATTTCGTATGCACCCGCCCGTCGGGAAACCAGCTCGTCCATTCCCCGGTTTTCAATCCGCGGCAGAAATTTCCCTGCTCTTTCAGGTTCAGGTCGGGGTAAAAAGATTTGTATTCGCCGTGCAGCAACTTTCCGTCGAAGCCGCCGTCTGTGTGTTTGATGTCGTTGTTCGCATACCAGTAATACGTATGGCCGTCTCTTGCGCGGATATTTTCAGAAACACTCAGCACGTTGGCGCGAACGGAATAATCCGGGTAGTTGATGTACACCGTATAAGTTTTCGCTTTCTCCGGGTACTCGTCACCTAAAGTAAAAGACGTAAGCAGAAGAAATAATATAACCCGCATTTCAATTTTTCGTTTAAACAAATATAACCCCCGGCTATAACGATAGACTGTTGCTTTTAACCAACGCGTCGTTATAATAAAGCATCAACGTTTTGTTTTAAATACAACTGCAAAATGTGATTGAAACCCAAAATAAAATTGTGACAAAACGCGTTCGTTAGTTTTCTATTGACAACGGCCGCAAAAGAAAATAATTTTCGTTCTGTAAAGTTCTTTTGGTGCGCGGAGGCAGATTTGCATGCAGCCCTTCCCATTCCCCTGGGAGACATGCATACGAGCGGATAACCGGCGCCAGGCTCAACAACATTCCTGAACTGCATTGCCGCGACCCACGGCAGGCGTTATTCATGACCGGCTTTTGACGAAAAGTTCCCGGGGTGGATATCGTTTGCCCTCGCGGTCGATTTTTTATACGGAGCAATCCGCTGTGAATGATTTTATCTAAACGCTAACCCTATGAGCAATTACGCCCTGCCGGGAGAATTACCCCCTGCGCTGTACAACAGCCTGATCATTTCCGACAACCGAACGAAACACATCCTGCCCATCGACCATATCCTGCGGCTGGAGTCGAAGCGCGTGTACACGATCGTTTATGCGAAGGATCACCAGCAGTACATCTGCTCGCGGAACATTAAGGTGGTGTATGCGGAACTGCAATCGCGGCTGTTCTTCCGCATTCACAAATCACACGTCATTAACCTGCGCGAGGTTAAAGCTTACAAGCAGGGACGCGGCGGAAAAGTGATCATGAGCGACAACACGGAGATCGACGTGGCGCAGCGGAAGAAGACGGAATTCCTCAAAAGTTTTTACGAGCTCGTCGCGTTGACGATCTGAGGCGGCGCGTTCGTTAAGAATAACAACCCGCAGATTAATTGCCCGTCGCAATCCGGGAATGTTATGCTTTACTTAATGGAGTGAAAAACCGAAGCATGTAAAATGAAAGCTATTTTCCGAAAAAAACTTCCTGCGTTTACGCTCACGGAGCTGCTGGTTGTGCTTGCCATCATCGGCATCCTGCTGCTCATCGCGCTGCCCAATCTCATGCCGCTCATCAGCAAATCGAAGAGCACCGAGGCGAAGCAGAACCTTACGTATATACACAGCCTCGAGAAGTCATGGTACATGGAGCATTCCAAATATTCATCCGACCTGAAAGAGCTGGGCTTCGAGCTGGAGAACGCCGACAACGCGCAGTATTCCTACCAGGTGCTTTCGGCTTCGAATTCTTCGTTCCGGATCCAGGCGACGGCGAAATCGGATTTTGATAATGACGGGCAGATCAACGTCTGGGAAATCGACCAGGCGAAAAATTTGCGCGAGGTCACACCGGATTAATACAGATGAAATGGAGCAGGCTGGAAATAGTATTGGGATCATCGCACTGGGAATGCTCGCGTGGCAGGATTTCCGCAGCCGCAGCATTTCGTGGTGGCTGCTGCCGATCGTTGTAGCGGGATTGCTGCTCGGCGGCGCTTCGCGATCGAATATGACGGAGATCGGTAAAGACTTTTTTTGGAACGTCACCTTTCTCTCCGTGCAATTCGTTTTCGTGTGGCTGTGGATGTCGTTGCGTCAACGGAAATTCGTCCGGCTCATCGACCGGCAGATCGGCCTCGGTGACGTGCTGTTCCTGGTGGCCGTCGCCTTTTCTTTTTCTCCCGGCAATTTTATTCTCTTCTATACGATCGGGCTGCTGTCGGTTTTGTTGATCGCGCTGGTGATGAAATTGCGGCAGCCTGGTTTTCTCATCCCGCTCGCCGGCGCACTGGCGGTCCCGCTGCTGCTGCTCTGCGCGTGGCGGCTCGTCGATCCTTCGAAAGATTTTTACAACGACGACTGGCTGCTGCAGCTGCTCGGCAATTGATCCCGCATGAGCGAAACGCTTCCACTCACCACCGACCTGCAGCAGCTGCTCACCACCGAGCAAGCCTGGCATTACAGCGCCATCCCGAAAGCGATGCACGGTGATGCGCTGGAATTGTTCGTGGATGAAACCTGCTGGAAAACGGGAATGGAAGAGGAGCTTGAATTGTTGTTGGGCAAACGCATCGTCGCAGAGCGCACTGCCTCTTCCATTGTGCGGCAAACGCTGAGCAAATATTACCTGCGCAATACACGCGCTGCGCAGGCCGGAACCAAAGCGCAGTCGCTGTCGGCGAAACAGGGCGATGATTTTCTTCCCGCGCTGATCGGCGAAGCGAAACAGATCGGCAGCAGCGATATTCACATCGAATGTTACGAAGACCGTTGCCGTGTTCGCATCCGCATCGACGGATTGCTCGTGGAGCGCTATACGATTTCGAAAGCGGATTACCCTGCGCTCGTCAACAAGATCAAGATCCGCGCGAACCTCGATATCGCCGAGAAACGTTTGCCGCAGGATGGCCGCATCTTCTTTCACCAGGACGGCATGAAATTCGACATCCGCGTTTCGGTGCTGCCGACGCTGCACGGCGAAAAAGTAGTGCTTCGTTTATTGAGCAACGATGCGACCAACATCGACATCCGCACGCTGGGATTTACCGAACGGCAGCTCGATGATTATCTCGAAGGCGTAAAGAAGCCGCACGGCATTCTATTGATCAGCGGCCCGACCGGCTCGGGAAAAACGACTTCGCTGTATGCAACGCTGAAGTTGCTCAATAAAGAAACAACGAACATCGTCACCGTCGAAGACCCGATCGAATACACGCTCGAAGGCATCAACCAGGTGCAGCTCAAGGAAAGCATCGGCCTCAACTTCGCCGGCGCGCTGCGTACGTTCCTGCGACAGGATCCCGACATCATCATGATCGGCGAGATCCGCGATGGAGAAACCGCGCAGATGGCCATCCGCGCAGCGCTCACCGGCCATCTCGTGCTCTCGACGATCCACACGAATTCCGCGTGGGGAACGATCTCGCGTTTGGCCGACATGGGCGTTCCGCCGTTCCTCGTTTCCGGAACGCTGAACACGAGCGTGGCGCAACGGCTCGTGCGTTTGCTTTGCCCGCATTGCAAACGCGAAGAAGAATTTTCTGCTGCGCTGTTGCCGCGATCATTCAAAGCGCCGCGCGTGTTGTCAACGCACTTCGTTCCTGCGGGCTGCCCGGAATGTTATTACACCGGCTACCGCGGGCGCAAAGCGATTTACGAGATCATCCCGATTGATCACGAATTGTCGGAATGCATTCGCAATAATGTGCCGCAGGTCGGCGCGCTGCTGAAAGAGCGGGGCATCACGACGCTGGCGGAAAATGCGTTTCGTTTCCTTGAAGAAGGCATCACTTCCGCCGACGAGATCTATTCCATTTTGTTCAACAGTTATACCTGAGAAATGCGCTTGTTTTTTTTGAAACGGATTTTCCCTCGGCGTTGGTGGCTGTTGCTGCTCCTGCCGCTGCTCACCGGCTTCGGCTCTCCCGGCGACGACGACGCGCGTTTCGACGTGCTGAAGAAAAAACTGGAAGACTTGTCGGCGACGGTGCCCGGGCTCAACAACAAACTCGAGCTGTCGGTGAACGGCATTTCACTGCAGGAATTCATACGCGGCGTTGCGGTAACGAACAACCTCAACGTAAGCGTCGAGCCGTCGGTGGACACGAAGATCTTCGACAACTTCTCCGACGTGACGGTGAAAGACGTGTTTCTCTTCCTGTGCCAGCGTTACAGTCTTGACATCACGTTCATCGGCAACATCATGGTGTTCACGAAATACGTGCCGCCACCTCCGCCGGTGATTCCGTATTCGCCGAAGCTGCCGCTCATCACGTGGCGCGCCGACAGCAGCTGGGTGACGCTCGATCTGAAGAACGACAGTCTGCCCGTGGTGGCGAGAGAGCTCACGCGCAAAACAGGAAAGAACATCGTGTTCGCGCCGGACCTTTCCGGGAAAACGGTGAGTGGTTACATTCAGCAGCAGCCGCTTTCACAGGCATTGGACAAACTCTCTTTTGCCAACTATTTAAAAATTACACCGGCCGACGGAGATTTTTTCCTCATCGAGCGAAATACGAAAGTGACTGCGGCTGCGAATGGAAATGTTGCAGCAAACGGGAAACCTGCGAACACTTTGCCTGCCGGAACGAAGATCAATACGGATAACGGTTTGATCACGGTGGATGCTGTCGCTGCGCCGATCAGTGATCTCGTGAGTTCGATTTCGTCTGCGTTGCAAAAACAATATTATCTCTTCTCCGATCTCAAAGGCAACGCCACGCTCAGCATCAAGGACGCGACGTACGAGCAGTTTCTCGATAATGTGCTGAACGGAACCGATTACACTTTCCGCCAGAAAGACAACGTTTACTTCATCGGCGATCGCAACCTCGAAGGTCTTCGTGTAACGCGGCTGGTGAAAATGCAATACCGCACGGTCGATAAGGTCGTCGATTACATTCCCGGCGATCTGAAAAAAGGTGTCGACGTAAAAGCATTCCCCGATCTGAACGGCATTATCCTCAGCGGGTCCGAGCCGCGCATCATCGAGATCGAATCGTTCCTGCGCCAGATCGACCAGGTGGTGCCGATGGTGCTCATCGAAGTGATCATTCTCGATGTGAGCAAATCGCACACAGTTGCTACCGGCATCCAGGCAGGATTGGGAAAACCGCCCGCAGCAGGCGGAACGCTCACGCCGGGCGTCGACGTCAACATCACGGCGGATGCGATCAATAATTTAATTGCCGGTATCAACGGGTTCGGCTTTTTGAATCTCGGTTACATCACACCGGATTTTTACGTGCACCTCACGGCGATGGAAGAGCAGGGCATTCTCAAGATCCGCTCGACGCCGAAGCTGGCCACGCTCAACGGATCGGAAGCGAAGATGAGCATCGGCCGCACGGAATATTACCTCGAGCGCACGACGAACATCATCGGTACGCAAAATCCGCAGACACAGATCACGAATACCTACAAGCCGCTGAATGCCGATTTTTCGCTGTCGATCACGCCGATGGTTTCCGGTGATGAGCAGGTAACGCTCGGCATCTCGGTGAAGCAATCCACGTTCACGAAGCGCGTCACCGACGACGGCCCGTTCGGCACCACGCAACGCAGCTTTGAATCTGTCGTGCGCGTGAAGAACCAGCAGATGATCCTGCTCGGCGGCCTCGAAGAAGAATCGCTGAACGAAAGTGGCAAAGGAACGCCGGGCCTCTCGCGCATTCCCGGTCTCAAATGGCTCTTCGGCAGCCGCAGTCGCACGAAATCCAAATCGAAGCTCAGCATTCTTATTAAGCCAACCGTCATCTACTAAACCTTCTTTGTGCCTTCGTGCCTTGGTGGCATTTTTAGAAACGTATCATGCATCCACGTCTTCAGCATATCATCACCGGCAATCGCTTCGCAGGATTGGAAATGGAATTGCTTCCGGCGGGTGTGCTAATGCGTTTGGTCGTGCTGAAGAAAACGGGAAAGAAAATCGCGGTTGAAAAAACAATTTCCATTGACGATCCCGCACAGTTGTCGTCGCAGCTTACGGCGGATGTGCCGCTGGCGTTGGTCATCACCGGCAAAGGCGTGTTGCATCGCCGTGTGACGGTAGATCCTGCTGCCGATGAACGGACGTTGCTGTCGAAAGTTTTGCCGAATGCTGCCGCTAAAGAATTTTTTATCCAGCGTGCGCCAGCTGCCAATGACGATACGATGGTGGCGGTGATGCGAAGAGCGTTGCTGGAAGAAGAGCTGCAGAAGCTGCATGCACTTTCGGTACTGAGCTGTTCACTAGGACCTTCGTTGCTGCTGAATATTCTTCCGTTGTGGGAAACGCATAACGGCATAATTGCAGGCGGCGCGCATCAAGTGTCGCTGGAAGAAAATGCGATCAGCGCGATCGGTTATGATGCGTCGCGCAACGTAGATGAAGAGCTGACGATCGGCGACGAGAAATTAGCAGCGGAGTATTTACCTGCGTTCGCTGCGGCGTTTCAGCAATTGCTGCCGGAGGAAAATCGCATCACGCTTTCCGATGAATGGTTCCTTCGTACGAAGGAAGATTTTCTCCAGCGAAAACTATTCAAGACCGGCATCAAAGCGTTGCTGGTTTTTGTTTTGCTGTTGCTGCTGGGGAACTATTTCGCGTTCTCTCATTACTGGAATCAGAAGAGTGAATTGGAAACGCGGCTGCAATCCGATGGTGGCGCTTTCACCGAAGTGTCGAAGCTCGAGCAGGAAGTGCAAACGAAACGCGATTTCCTCTCGCAGGCCGGGTTGCTTTCGCCGGCGCATTATGCATTTTACGCAGATCAGCTGGCCGCTTCTTTGCCGCATGAGATCCGGTTGACGCAGCTCGATCTTGCGCCGAAATTAAAATTCGCAGAAGAAGACACGATCGGTTTCCGCCCGGGGCGCATCGACATCGGCGGCAGTTGTTCGGAGAGCGTCGTGCTCAACAACTGGCTGCAACAGCTCAAGCAACAATCGTGGGTGAAGGCGGCGACGCTGCAATCCTATGTGCAGGACAAGTCCATGACACAGGGTGTTTTTCAAATCCAGCTCGAGATCGAATGAAAACGCTGACCTGGAAAAAGAAAAACCGTTTGCTGCTGATTGGCGCGTTACTGCTGCTGTGGATCGTGTACGCGTTTGCATTGCGCAATACCATCGACGCGCGCTCGGAATGCCGCACGCTGCAGGCGAAGCTCGACAGTTCCGCCGGCGCTCCGCAGCGGTTGACGCAGCTGAAAGACGAGCTCGCCGCATTGGACGCGATCACGTGCGACTCCGGCAATTCCGTGCATGAACAATTGCTCGGCGTCGTGACGAATTATTGCGGGCAGCACGGATTAACGCTCCGCGATTTTGCGCCGCCGATCCGTTACCGCAGCGACGCGTGGACGGTGGAAACGCACCCGGTAACCGTCGAAGGGAATTACATTTCATTGCTGCAGCTCGTGCATCGTCTTGAGCAGGAGAAGAACGGCAAAGTAGTGTCCGTTGATTTTCATTCGAAGCGCGACAATAAAACGCAGGCGCTGGCTTTGCTGGTAACGATTTACGTTCAAAACATAATCCGCGAAAAATCATGAGAACGATTTTACTCTTGCTTTGCCTGCTGCTGTTGTGGACCGGCTGCGACAAAGAATTCATCGAGACGGACCTCACCGGCAAAAGTCTCACCGTGCTCGCACCCGCCGACAACGATACGGTCGCGACTACGACGCCGCTGTTCTGGTGGAATACGATCACCGGTGCGCGCAACTATCATCTTCAAATCGTTTATCCGGATTTCGCATCGCCGCAGCAATTGCTGTACGATACTGCGGTAGATGCCGATCGTTTTTATCCCACGCTTTCGCCCGGCAGAACCTACGCGTGGCGCATCCGCCCGGAGAACGGATCATCGGAAGGCAACTGGGTGACGCGCACGCTGACGATCGACAGCACGGTGAGCCTGGGTGCGCAAACGGTAGTGATCACGTCGCCCGCTTCGAATGGATTTGCGACGAACAACAGTACGATCCCGTTTGCCTGGAACAATCTCAGCGGCGCAACTTTTTATCGCGTCGACATCATTAACAATGCGACCAACGCGAGCGTAGTTTCGACGACGGTGACGGTGAACAGTTTTTCGTACACGTTTGCGCAGGGCAGCTACACGTTCAACGTGCGCGGGGAGAATGGAACTTCGTTCACGCCGTGGAGCTCGCGTACGGTAACGATCGATCAGACCGCCCCGGTAACGCCCGTACTGGTGAGCCCGGCGAATAATGCATTCTACGCTTCGCCGCCCGCATCGCTCACGTTCGATTGGACGAGCGCGTCGGATGCGATCACCGATAGTCTTTACATCGCCACCGATTCCACGTTTGCCACCGGCATTCAATCCGCATCCTTGCTGAACGCATCGCAGGGAAATTATTCCTGGACCGGCGCGCAGGCCGCCACGATCTACTACTGGCGTGTACGCAGCTTCGACGCTGCCGGCAACCGCAGCAACTACAGCACGACATTTAAATTCACCGTGAACTGATGAAGGGAAAAGCGACCGCAAAACTTTTACTGCCGCTGGTGATCGCGATCTGGGCGATGATCGGCTGGAAGGTGTATGCGGCGATGAACAAAGACGGTGATGCGAACAATGTTTCCTTTCATGCACCGGAAGTTGCCGCGCACGGAAAAGCGCTGCCGGATTCTGTCGTGCTGATCGCGAATTACCGCGATCCGTTTCTGGACAAGCCGGTGGAGGTGAAGCGGAATGCTTCGGCTGCTGCGCCGGCGGCTGTTGCCAAAGTGAAGGTTGAGATTCCTTCGAAGCCCATTGCAACCTGGCCGAAACTGGGGTATTACGGTTTAATAAAGCGGAACGGTGATGCGAAGACGGTGGGTTTTCTCAGCGTAGATGGCGAGAGCCATTTCGTGCAGAGCGGGACGGTGATCGGCGAAGTGAAGGTGCTGCGGATGTGGAAGGATTCGGTGGAGGTGGTGTGGGGGAAGGAGAGACGTGTGGTGGGGAAGTGAAGATTTATGATTCCGTTGAGCTTAGCGACAAGATTGTTTTCTCGTTGTCAATGTTCTTTTGAAACAGAATCCAGATAAGGAAGAACAGTTTTTCCGTTGTGAAGGTTGTACCGTTCGTTGATTTTGTCGATCAGGGCTTCTTTCAATTTTTTGTCACTGATTTTCTTGTAAAAGCTATAGTCTATTACATAGACATTTTCAGGATTTTTAGAGTAAAGAACACCCGGCTTTCTCACCATATAACCGTAATTGAAGAAGGTGTTTGATTTGCTGTTGATGAAGATTTTCTGATGAGCGATGGGCATGGCGTTAATCACAAAATCAGGAGAATCGATCTGCGTTCGGACGTATTCATCAACGATAACGATTTCATTTCTTGAATTCAGCTCGTAAGATTTGAAGTTTCCAAATTGAAAGCTGAAATTCCAGCTTCTTATTTCCGGATAGTTTGCAAAACGCATGATCAGCGAGTCTCCTTTGATCGTGTAATAGAGAAGTGTGTCATTCAAATGCGGCAGGGTATCGACATACTTATTGAAGGCACGGTCTACTTCATCTTGCCTGGGAGGATTGCCGCAGGAAAGAAGAAAAGCAGATGTGATACAAAGGATGCTAAATAACCTGGTTGCGACGGCGAATCTCATCATTAATGAATGTTTGAGTGGGTGGTGTGGGGAAGGAGCGGAAGGGGAAGTGACGGTTTATGGAATGGGGACGCTCCATCTACCATCATTCTAAAAAGATATAAATAACACGACTAAAAAACATACATATCGAAGTTGATTTCCAGTTTTAGCTCACTGCATATTGAAAGAAAATTTTTAGAGAAAGATAGCCCTGGCGTTTGCCCATCGTGCATTTTCAATACAAAGTTTAATGCAGCTGTTGCATGAAGTGTTTTGCAGCTATTCGTAATGACCTCTTTCTTGCTTGTCAGAAATTCTGTAAGCCGCACTATGATATCGTTCAGGATAAGATCTTCTGACTCTATTATTGTGAGAGATACATAATTCTTATTGAGTTTGAAAGTGTTGGCCGGCGTATCGTTAAATGTGATCAGCGTATTATAAGGCAATCCAAGATTTGAAGAGACTAATGAAAAGTCTATTGGCTGCTCTTCTTCATTTGAAAACGATAAACTAATTTTTGTTTTTACAGTGCTCATCTTGCAAAGTATGTAACTAAGATATTAAATCTGTTTTGGAGCAGATGCAGTTGCAGTTTCAATTAAGCTGCTGGTCGGGCTTTCCGCTGCAAGTCCTCGCTTTGCTTTACACACTAAAGGCTCGCACACGCTCCGGGCTTTTCGCTGCAATCCCGGCTAGTTGGGAAACGCTCTTGGATTATTTAGTTGAAACGCTATCCAACTCGCGAAAATGTCGTGTCAATGAATCACACACGGGATAAGGTCTTTCCTTCACAACTTTATCGCACATCATCCTTAGTTTTTCTATGTCATTGCAACTCGAAATGTTTTTATTTGACCTGCAATCAGCAAACAGTTGACTGAAACAGGTGTCTCCAGAGGAGAAAATTGTGTCTGATTCGAACGTTTTAAGCACTAAAAACATTTCTCTGAATTCTTTACAGGAAAAATGCGTTGTGATGTATTTGATTTCCTGAACGACTTTTGGGGCATCTGGGAACTGCTTATGCATGTCTGCGACTTGTTCAGCAGTATAAGGTGCCAAATATTGAAAGTCACCATGTTCATAATCAAGCGCCCGATGTAAATACAAGGTATAGCCGTTAGAGTCTACATAATTCCTCCATTTGTCATTGGAGGATAGCGACAAGATGAACGCCAGGTTTTTAAAATTCCATTCTTCATCACAGCCAATATTTAAACTATCAATTATGATCCGAACATGTATAGCCTGCTCTTCAATGATGATGTCCTGGACGTTGTCAATAGTTTTTAAATAACGAACAAATTCTTGGCGGGTATTGTGGTCAATGGGCGCCGGCCCGCTACAGCCAGGAATGAAGAACGTGAGGATAAAAATTCCGATGATGATTCCGCCAACAGGAAGTTGGAATAAAATAGTGTTGAATATTCTCATCCCCCGCTGTTCTTGCCTACTTCCCGATACAAAACTTCCCAAAAATATTCCCCAGCAAATCCTCCGTCGTGATCTCGCCCGTAATTTCCCCGAGGTAATGCAGCGCCTGGCGGATATCCTGCGCCAGGAAATCGCCCGTTACGCCGTTGTTCAGTCCGTCGATCGTGCGCTGGATGGCGCCGGCGGTGTGGCGTAGCGCTTCCACGTGACGCGCGTTGGTGACGATCGTTTCGGTGACATTTACCGTGCGGCTGTCGAAGAGGCTGACGAGCTTCGCTTTCAAATCGTCGATGAAGAGGCGCTCTTTGGCAGAGAGGAACAGCACTTCGAACGCGGAAAATTCCTGTTGGATCTCGTTGATGTCTTTTTTGTCGACTTTGTTGCCGACGATCAGCAGCTGCGAGCCCTGGATGTTTTTCTTCAGCTCGTCCAGCGCCAGCTGCAGCTCACGGCTCGTCATCTCGCGCACGTCGAAGAGGTAAATGACGATCGCCGATTGCCGCACTTTTTCCAGCGAGCGGGAAACGCCGATGGATTCGATCACGTCGGTCGTGTCGCGCAATCCGGCGGTGTCGATGAAACGGAAGAGGATGCCGTCGATGGTGATCTCGTCTTCGATCGTGTCGCGCGTGGTGCCGGGAATTTCGGAAACGATCGCGCGTTCTTCTTCGAGCAGCGCATTCAGCAGTGTGCTTTTGCCGGCGTTCGGTTTGCCGACGATCGCCACGGGAATGCCGTTCTTGATCACGTTGCCGACTTCGAACGAATCGACGAGTCGCTGCACGAGTCGCTGGATCGTGTAGAGCAGTTTTTTCAGGTCGTCGCGGTTGGCGAATTCGACGTCTTCTTCGGAGAAATCCAGCTCGAGCTCCACCAGCGACGCGAAGTTCAGCAGGTGATCGCGCAACACTTTGATGCGGGACGAAAATCCGCCGCGCATCTGTTCCATCGCCACCTGGTGCGAAGCGGCCGACTGCGACGCGATGAGATCGGCGATCGCTTCCGCCTGCGAGAGGTCGAATTTCCCGTTGAGGAATGCGCGCAATGTAAATTCTCCCGGCTGTGCGATCCGCGCGCCGTGACGCACGAGCAGTTGAATGAGCTGCTGCTGCACGAAAATCGATCCGTGGCAGGAGATCTCGATGACGTCTTCGCCGGTGAACGATTTCGGATTTTTGAAAACAGTAACGAGCACTTCGTCGAGAATGATGTCGCCTTCCATGATCACGCCGAAATGAGCGGTATGGGAAGCAACAGCCGACAGATTTTTCGGTTTGCCGTTTTTGCCGCGGAAAATACTTTCTACAATAGAAAAAGCATTCTTCCCCGATAAACGGACAACGGCGATTGCCGCCACACCATGAGCCGTAGCCAGCGCAACGATCGTATCCTCGCGGTTAATGTGCATAGGCTAACGAAGGTAGGAAATTCGGTCGGTCGGGCATTCGGTCAATCGGTCATTCGGTCGTCGGTCATTCCAACCTCCAACTTTGAACTTTAAACTTTGAACTCCTGACTCCGAACTCCTGACTCCGAACTCCCGACTCCAAACTCCCGACTCCGAACTCCCGACTCTAAACTCCCGACTCAAACTACTCCCGAAACCGTAACTTCGTAGCGTAAAACAGCCGTATGCTTACCATTCTCATTGTTGCCGTTACGACGATCATCTCGCTGCTTACGATGCAGAACAACGCGGTGAAGAACCGTTTCATGTTCAACGCTTATGCGATCTCCCGTCACCGGGAATGGTGGCGTTTCTTCACGCACGGTTTCCTGCACGGCGATTACCTGCATCTTATTTTCAACATGCTCGCGCTGTATTCGTTCGGGCGCGTGGTGGAATTGCTCTTCGATGATCGTTTCGGCGTGATCAAAGGCGAGCTGCTCTTTTTGCTGCTGTACGCTACTTCGCTGGTGGCATCGAGCGCGGTCACGTACTTCCGCCAGCGCGACAACATGTATTACAATGCGCTCGGCGCTTCGGGTGCGGTGCTGGCCGTCATCTTCGCAACGATCCTTTTCCGTCCCGGCGCAGGCATCACGTTTTACATCATTCCGCTGCCGGGATGGCTCTTCGGCATTCTCTTCCTCGTGGCATCGTGGCTGCTGAGCCGCTACAACCCCGGCTTCCTCGGGAACGTCGCGCATGAAGCGCATTTCTTCGGCGCGGTCTGGGGCTTTTTCTTTCCCTGCGCATTCGATCCTACGCTGTTCCATGATTTCATCCTGCAGCTGAAGGAAATGTTCTACGGCGTGCCCATGTATTAGATTCTGCTGAGGCGCGGTCGATTTTTCCCAAATTCTTATCTTCACCTCAGCTATGCATTCAGTGCCTGCTGAGTTTCTCCTGCTGAACGGCGAATATCATCCGTCCGCTGCGCCATTGTTCAACTCGCACAACCGTTCGTTTCGCTACGGCGACGGGTTGTTCGAGTCGATGCGCATGGTGAACAGCAAGCTCTGTTTTGGCCAGCGGCACTGGCAACGGTTGATGGCCGGCATCCAATTGCTGCAACTCCGTTTGCCCGACGCGTTCCTCACGGTTTCCCTCGACGAATGGTGCAAGCGCCTCGCCGAAAAGAACGGCATCACCGGCAACGCCCGCATCCGCCTCACCGTTTTCCGCAACGACGGCGGCTATTATCATCCGCTGGTGAACGACGCTTCGTGGATGATCGAAATGTGGCAGATGAGCGATCCGCATTACATGCTCAACGATAAAGGCCTGAGCGTGGAATTGTACCAGGACATCCGCAAGCCCATCAACAAGCTGTCGACGCTGAAAACGGCGAATGCGCAACTGTACGTGCTGGCCGCGCTTTACGCGAAAAAAATGAACGTCGACGACAGCGTGCTGATCAACCAGAACGGCAACGTGATCGAAGCGACGGGCTCCAGCCTTTTTGCCGTGAAGAACGGCGTGCTTTACACCAGTCCGCTCTCCGAAGGCTGCGTCGCCGGCGTCATGCGGGGCGTGATCATGGAGATTGCGCAGGAAAACCGCATCGCCGTTTACGAAGTACCGCTGCCGCTGAGCGTCCTGCTCAACTCCGACGAGATCTTCCTCACGAACGCCGTCCGCGGCATCCAATGGGTCGCCACCTATCGCGCGAAAAAATACAGCTACGCCACCGCTAAAAAATTCCAGGAGCTGCTGAATAAGAAAGTAGAAGGATAGGGAGGGGATTGCAGAAGTTGGGTGGTGGGTGAATTACGAATCAATACGAATATACGAATGGGGCGGTGCACGATGTTGTACAAGGTTATTGGCTGCGTTTGTTGTAATTCTTAATTCGCGGTATTCGTATAGATTCGTAATTCGTAACCCTAATTCAAACTAATATCCTCAGTAGTGCACGATGCTATGCAAGATAAATTGGGTGTCGACCGTAGGTATTCCCGAAAATTTCTGAGGAAGTAAACAGAGGGGATTGCAGAAGACAGTTGGTGGGGTTACGAATTACGAATCAATACGAATATACGAATGTAGCAATGCACGATGCTGTGCGAGACAATTGGTAACGTTCGTAGTTATTGATTCGCGGTATTCGTACAAATTCGTAATTCGTAACCCTGAAGAAATCTGTTGGCGGGTGCGAATTACGAATGTTTACGAATATACGAATGGGGAAAGGACGTGTTTACCGGTGCTGATGTGCACCAATGAAACCTCGAATTGCGATTCGGATATTCGTATTGATTCGTAATTCGCACCCTCCTAATTCAAACTAGGATCCTCCGGGAAATTCGCCATCGGCGCATAAGCATCGCCCATCTTGCGCACGGCTTCGGCCCACATTGTTTCTGCGTTCGGCGAGAAGATGAGATCGATATCGGGACGGGCAACGAACCAGGATTTATCGTCCATCTCTTTCTGCAGTTGACCGCTTTCCCAACCGGCGTAGCCGATAAAAAAGCGAATCTCGTTGATGCCGATCTCTTTGCCGGCAATCATCTTTTTCACTTCTTCAAATTCGCCGAGCCACCAGATGCCTGGCGCAACGAGCAGAGAGCCGGGAATTTTATCGCCGAGCGTATGAAGGTAATACAGCTGGTCGCGCGAAACGGGGCCGCCGAATAATGCCGGGTGATGATGATCCGGGAAATCAGGAACGGCCTCATGGACCATCACGTCGAGCGGTTTGTTCAGAATAAATCCCAACGATCCTTTATCTGAATGTTCCGTCAGTAAGACCACCGAACGGCGAAAGAAGCTGTCTCCCATGAATGGCTCCGCCACCAATAACCGTCCTGCACGCGGGATGAGTTTATTTTCTGCAAACATAGGTTTCGATAAAGGTAAAAAAAGAACCTGCGTAAAGACAATGCAGTATTCACGCACGATAATCGTTTGAATTTCCCACGTTTGTTCGAGCGGAGTCGAGAACCTTTCGCATTCCAATGCAACAAGTTCTCGACTCCGCTCGAAGAAGCTGATAAGCAATAAAAAAAGAAGTAATTCGTGATGCTCTGGCTTAGCTCATACTTTTTCCCTGACAATTCTCACCCGTAATTTTGATGTTGCAATTATCCGGCCATGTAACTTTGTCGTGATGGAAAACCTGAAAGAATACATCAACCGCCTGCGTCGCGATTTCACCATGGAAACGCTCGATGAATCGCAGGTCAGCCACGATCCGGTAAAACAATTCGAAGCCTGGTTCAAAGAAGCGATTCAGGCGGAAGTGAACGAACCGAACGCGATGACGGTCGCAACAGTTGGCGAGCATGGTCGTCCTTCGGCGCGTATTGTGCTGCTTCGGAATTACGGCGAAGAAGGTTTTTCATTCTACACAAACTACAACAGCCGCAAAGGAAAAGAGATCGCGCACAACCCGTTCGCGAGCCTGCTTTTCTTCTGGCCGGAGCTCGAGCGGCAGGTCCGCATCGAAGGAAAGCTGCGCATGCAATCGGCGGAAGAATCGGATCGTTATTTCATGAGCCGCCCGGAAAGCAGCCGTATCGGCGCCTGGGCCTCGCCGCAAAGTGAAGTGATCGGCAGCCGCAAGGTACTCGACGATAATATCGGGAAAGCCAGTGAGGAATTTCGTGGAAAAGAAGTCACACGTCCGGGCTGGTGGGGCGGCTACGTGCTCGAGCCCGATACGTTCGAATTCTGGCAGGGAAGACACAGCCGCCTGCACGACAGGATCAGCTATACGAAAGATGAAGAGAGCTCATGGCGTATCGCGCGACTGGCTCCGTAGAAAGAATAAAATCGCTAAGACGCCAAGGGCGCAAAGAAAAGCGGAAGGAAAAGAATCCGCGTAATCTGTGTAATCCGTGGCAAAAATAATCTGCGGAAATCTGCGCAATCAGCGGCAAAAAGCAAACGGCCGGGACAAATGTTCCGGCCGTTGTTATTACTTCTTCGCGCTTTTCTTCGCAGCAGCTTTTTTCTTCGGTGCTGCAGCTGCGGCAGACGTGGAGGCTTTGCGCGGACGGGTATTGCCGTGCGATTTTCTCCAGATTTTGCCTTTACGCGATTTGCGATCTCCTTTTCCCATGATGAGAATGTTTTGTTGGTTAGTCTTGGCTGCAAATATAGGAATTCAGAACAACCGCAAAATCTTCGCGAAAATTCAGATTCAGTCTTGGCCGGAATTTCCCCGTTTGTTCGAGCGAAGTCGGGAACCTTTAGCATTATAATTCAACAGGGTGCCGACGCCGCGCCAACAAGCATAAAAAAATGGGCGGTTTACATTTTATCCTTCGATGCGAATGTCATACTTGTGCAGCAGCCCCGTGACTGCCGGCAGTGAGAACTTCGCTTTTTTGATGCGGTTGTTTTCCGGGTCGATGGAGTAGTGGACGGCCGTGCGGAAATCGCATTTCTCCAGCAGCGTGTGATCAAAGGCGGCGCTGGTGAGATCACTCTGATCGAACGTAGAACCGGTAAGGTCGGCTTCCGTAAAATCCGCCTCGTGCAGCTGGCAGTTTTTGAAAACCGTCTCGCGGATCTTCGCCTGGAAAAAAGAAGAATGGTTCAGCGTACAGTTTTCAAAACGAAACGACAAACCAAACTGGTTGCATTGCGAGAATTGCAGCCCGAGCAGCTTGCAGTCGGAAAACTTCACGTCGCGAAAAGCAGTCTTGCCGAGCTTTGCCAGGCTGAGATTACAGCTGAAGAATTCGCATTCCGAAAAAATGCAGCCGGAGAGATCACCTTCGGAAAGATCGAGGTTTTTGAAAATGCAGTTTTCGAATTCGCCTTTCGGAAACGATTTTATTTCGAATGAATTCTTGTCGAAAGCCTGATCGGAATACTGCTCCATGAATAAGCTCCAGGTTTAAAGTTCCGGGTTCAAAGTTCACTTTTTAATGTTCAGTATTCAACCTTGAACTTTGAACACGAAACGTTGAACTCATTTACGCCGTGATTTGAATTCTTCTTCGAGCAGCTCCGGCTTGTTGATCGAGCTTTTCGCCCATTGGAGAAGTATTGCTTCCTGCTCTTCTTGAGAAAGCTGCCAGGGCAGATCCATCTTGCGCAGCTTCGGCAGCAATTCGTAAAGACAGATCGCCGCCGAAACGGAAATGTTGAAGCTTTCCGTAAATCCGAACATCGGGATCTTCACGAATTCATCCGCTTCATCCATCACGCTTTGTGAAATGCCTTCGAGCTCCGTTCCGAAGATCAGCGCCACTTTTCCTTTCGAAAGATCGAGCTCGCTCACGAGGCAATCGTTCGTGTGCGGCGTGGTGGCGACGATGCGGTAACCGTCGTTGCGCAAGGCTTTGATCGCTTCCGATGTGCCGTTGTGCTTGCGCAGCGAGAGCCATTTGTGGGCGCCCATCACCACGTCGGGATTCGGGTTGTAGGTGTTGCGGTTCTCGATCACGTGCACGTCCTGCACACCGAAACATTCGGCGCTGCGGAGAACGGCGCTGGCATTGTGCGGCTGGAAAATATCTTCCACGGCG
>CAMLEF010000045.1 GCA_946478675.1 uncultured Flavobacteriales bacterium
GGCAACGAATACGAGAACAGGAACGTGTTTTTTCAAGAGGATCGGTTTAGGTCGTCGCTTCCGCGGCGGTGCTTTCGGGCTTTGCCTGGAGCTTGCCGTATTTGAACGGTTTGCGCGGCTCGAGCCCGAGTGTATTGAACAGTTCCATATCGGCGTTGAAAGCCGGGTTCGGAGTGGTCAGCAGCTTGTCACCGGCGAAGATGGAATTCGCGCCTGCCATAAAGCAAAGGGCCTGCGCTTCATCGCTCATCGACATGCGGCCGGCGGAAAGACGCACGACCGATTTCGGCATTACGAGACGCGTCACGGCGACCATGCGGATGACGTCCCACGTGGGAACGGGCGGCTGGTCTTCGAGCGGCGTTCCTTCGACAGCCACGAGTGAGTTGATCGGTACGGATTCCGGGTGCGGATCGAGACGGCTGAGCGTAAGCAGCATGCCGAGGCGGTCGTCGACGGATTCGCCCATGCCGATGATGCCGCCGGAGCAGATGGTCATGCCGGCTTTGCGGACATGGCCGAGCGTGCGGAGACGATCGTCGTAAGTGCGGGTGGTGATGATTTCACCGTAAAATTCTTCGGAGGTATCGAGGTTGTGGTTGTACGCGTAAACGCCGGCGTCGGCGAGTTTCTGCGCCTGCTCTTCGGTGAGCATGCCGAGCGTGCAGCACACTTCCATGTCGAGCTGGTTGATGGTCTTCACCATGTCCAGCACTTTGTCGAAATCGCGGTTATCGCGGACTTCGCGCCAGGCAGCGCCGAGGCACATGCGGGAAGCGCCGTTGTTGCGGGCCTTTTCAGCCAGCCCACGCACTTCTTCGACGGGCAGCAGCTTGTGCACTTTTACCTGGGTATGGTAACGCGCCGCCTGCGGGCAATAGCCGCAATCTTCGGAGCAGCCGCCGGTTTTGATTGAAACCAGCGAGGAGACTTGCACCTCCTGCGGGTTGTGAAATTCACGATGAACGGTTGCAGCACGGTACACCAGCTCGAGCAGCGGGGTTTCATACAGCGCCTTCAGTTCTTCACGGGTCCAGTTATGTCGGATGTTGCTCATAATGAGAATTTCAAATATAGGAAAATCGCCTTCCGTCCGGCGGTTCTGTGCAAAAATACCGAATAAATGACGTGGTGATCAGCCCGTGAACTAAGACGCTGAGGTTCACCGGATCATGTGCACAAGATTCACCCGGAATTTAAAAACAACCGAATGATTTTTAAACCTCCCGCGACGACCTGAATTTTACCAGCCCCAGGTCACGGCGTAAAGCTCCACGTCGGGCAGCTGCTCCTGTGCGGAAATGCCGAATGCAGCCCAGGCTTTTTCCGTATTCAGCTTAGCCATCTTTTTATACTGCTTCTCGTAATCGTTTTCTTCCTGCAGGATCTTCTGCTTTTCTTTTTCCGTGAGATAGATCTGCTCGCCGATTTTGAAAATGACCGTTTTCAGCTTCGGGCATTTTGAAAAAGCATGCAGGTGCGAAAAGTAACCGTTCGTTCGCGCAATGAAGGCTTGTTTCATTTCGTCCGAACTGTCGGGATTGATCGTATACTGGATCACTACTGTTTCGAGCGATTCCAGCTTTGAAAAATCATAAGTTGAATCCTGCGCGAGCTCTGCAGCATCGAGCGTAATGGCCGTCGTAAAGCCGAGCAGCGAATCGGAAAATAGTTCGTGATAGGTTTGGCTGAAAACCGGCGCAGAGAACTTTTTGCGTCCGATATCGAGAAAGCCTTTTTGCGGTGAAGATGAAACGAGCAGCAGCGGAAACAGGAAGCAGATGAAGGTTTTCATGAATGGAGTTTTTCAAATAAACGCATCGACTGCCGAAAGTCACATTCGCCTGGTGCAAAATACTGCATCTGCATCAGGCGTCCGAAACGCTTACTTTTGCGCCATGCGAATCGACATCATCACCGTTTTGCCGGAACTCCTGCGAAGCCCGTTCGAACATTCGATCCTCAAACGCGCGCAGGACAAAGGTCTCGTGGAAGTGAACCTCGTCAGCCTGCGGGATTATGCGCACGACAAGCACCGGACGGTGGATGACTATGCGTTCGGCGGCGGCGCAGGAATGGTGATGAAGATCGAGCCCATCGCAGCCTGCATCGAAGACCTCAAAAGCAAAACCGATTACGCAGAAGTGATTTACATGTCGCCCGACGGACAGCTGCTCGATCAGCCGCTGGCGAACCAGCTTTCACTGGGCGGCAGCCTGCTCATCCTTTGCGGGCATTACAAAGGCGTGGACGAACGCGTGCGTGAGCATTTCATCACGAAAGAAATTTCGATCGGCAATTACGTGCTTTCCGGCGGAGAGCTGGCGGCGGCCGTTCTGGCGGATTCCGTGATCCGTTTGCTGCCGGGCGTGCTCAACGACGAGACGTCTGCGCTGAGCGATTCGTTCCAGGATAACCTGATCGCGCCGCCGGTGTACACACGTCCTGCAGAATTCCGCGGGTGGAAAGTGCCGGAAGTGCTGCTGTCGGGCCACGAAGAAAAGATCCGCCAGTGGCGCCACGACCGTTCGGTAGAACGCACGAAGCTGCGCCGGCCGGGACTGCTCGGGCAATAAATTAAAATCCGGGAGGAGGCGTGGGAGGCATTTGTTCTACCTGCTGCTTCAGGTACTCTTCCGACATCCGCTGAACGTCGTCTTTGCTTTGCTCCACGAGCAGGCGCTGCAATTCTTCTTTTTCCGCATTCCGCACCACGAACGTTTTTGTCCAGCGATCGTGCCAGCCGCGTTCGCCCAGGCAGGAAAACGCTTCGAAGGGAATCAAACGGATGAGTGAACGCAGGGCAGCCTGTCCGCCGTCGATCTTTTCGCCGTATTCGTTGATGACGGTCCTGCCGAGGATCAGTTTCGCAGGCGTAGAGCTGGTGAGCAATTCGAAGAGCATGTAGTAGCCGAACGAAATACCGGTGCCGATGAAGTTCAGCTCCAACCGGCCGCCCTGCATGGAAAAGAATGCAGGGTTCTGCTGGATCGCGATACCGAGCAATAATCCGAATACCGCTCCGAGCACCCAGATGAAAACGGCATCGAGCAGGTAATGCCCGAAGCGCGCCCAGCCGTCGACAACTTCCACCGGGCGGCCGGCCCAATAAGGTTCGCGATTATGCTGCAGCTTGCCTTCGCTGTCGCGGTATTCTTTCGTACGGTAACGGAGGACGTAGAGATCGGTGATCTTTCTTCGGGTAGGGTTATACATGCGATAAATATCTGAAAAAAGAAATTGCGGATACTGGTGTTTTCGGATGAAAAAAGTGGAGCGGGACCTCAACTGCAACAGTTGAAGTGAAAACGGCCGCGACGTTATCGCGTTCGAAAAAAAAGTGCAAGACCCGAAAGGTTTTAAAAACCTTTCGGGTCTTGCGCACTGCGCGTGCGCTTCACACCTGCGTCCTGTGCGCGCATTTTCATGTATGCGCATGCGCATGAAACGGGAGATCACCTTTCATCGCCTTTATTCTCCCGGTTTCAAAATCACTTTCACGCAATTGTCTTTTTTCTCGTTAAAAATCTCATAGGCATGCGCCGCTTCGCCCAGCGGCAGTTTATGCGTAATGATATCATCGAGCCGGATCTTTCCCTGCTGCACAAGCCCGATCAGCTGATCGATGTAATTGTGAACCGGCGCCTGCCCTGCCCGCAGCTGGATGCCTTTGTCGAAGATCTGGTGCAGCGGAAAATTATCATAGGGATAACCGTACACGCCCACCACCGACACAAATCCGCCGCGGCGCACCGCATCGAAACACATGCGCAGCGCATTGATCGTTCCGCGCTGCAGGCGAATGATGTTCCCGACCTTGTCCCAGAAGGAACGATCCGCCTCCATCCCCACCGCATCGATGCAGACATCCGCGCCACGTCCTTCGGTCATCCCGCGGATCTTTTCGATAGCGTCTTCGTCGGTCGCATTGATCGTTTCGGTATTGCAGACGCGCCGCGACATTTCCATGCGGTATTCCTGCACGTCGAGCGCGATCACACGTTTCGCCCCACGCAGCCACGCCACTTTCTGCGCCATCAGTCCCACCGGGCCGCAACCGAAAATGGCGACGGTTTCCCCGCCTTTGATCTGCGCCCAATCCACGGCCGTCCAGCCTGTCGGGAAAATATCCGTCAGGAAAAGCACCTGCTCATCCGTAAGCCCGTCAGGAATTTTTCGCGGTCCCACGTCCGCCCACGGCACGCGCACGTATTCCGCCTGGCCGCCTTCGTAGCCGCCGTAGAGATCGGTATAGCCGAATAGTCCGCCGCCTTTTCCCTTCATCAGGTGACCATCCGGCCCGTAATGCTCCGGGTTGGAATTTTCGCATTGCGTCGGCAGGTGGTGGTTGCAAAACCAGCAGGTCCCGCAGGAAATCCCGAACGGTACTACCACACGGTCGCCTTTCTTCAGGCTGGTGACGCCGCGCCCGGTTTCCTCGACGATGCCCATGAATTCGTGGCCGAGCACCATATTCCGGAGCTGCGGGAAAAACCCGTTATAAATGTGAAGGTCTGAACCGCAGATGGCCGTGGACGTAACGCGAAGGATCACATCTTCGTCATGTTTGATCACCGGGTCCGGAACCTGGTCGACACGGACGTCCTTCGGTTTATGGAATACAAGCGCTTTCATAAAAACAATTTGAGAAAGCACGAGTGAAATCCATGCCAGTCCCGTTTTTTCTATACCTTTTTAGACCTCAGACAATTTTAACTGAGTAGGTAAATAGACCATGTGGGCAAGAAAATAGACAGCCTATTTTTTAAAACTATCCTTCATCTTTAGAACTTCCGCCTCCAAAAGTTCAGCTTTTTTCTTATAAAACTTATTATTAAAATCCTTTATTACCTTATTGAGCAATATGTCAGATCGCAATTTTCTAGATTGAACACGGATAAAATGAATAACAAAAGGAGAGGCAACAACACCAATTCCAACAAACCCCAACCAAGTGAGACTGACTTTGTTAGATAAATCCCTCCAAAGGAAGTTAATTATTGCAGAAACAATCAATACTATAATAAAACCGTAGAGTGAATACGCCATTCTAACTTTCCTATAATTATCTCGGAAAGACAACCCTGTTATTATTATAACATATAATACTATAAAGATAGTAACCAAGAACAAATATCCGTGAATACATTCAGGATCGCCCGTCTGCTGCTGATATCCCCCAAGCAAAAGAAGAAAAATAGAGTACAAACCACAAACAAGGTATAATGTACGGAAACGATCATCAAACGTTTCGTAAAACTTCTTATATAGGCCTCTAATTTGAGTTTTATAAGATTCAATTTCAACTGCAACTGAATCGGTATTCTCTAGCACTTTAACTGTATCAGCAGATAGATACTGACTATTTATTTGCTTTTTAATCTTACCGTATTTTTCCCGAAAGGAATTATAAATAAGAGCATTAATTATTTCACTAAAGCTATTAATACCTGCATAAGCAAGATTAAAGGCAGCAAATAACTCAAGAATTGAGGAATAACCTGATAGTAACATAACCGACTGTTAGAGTTATTCCGCTAGTAAAGGTTCCGAGTGATCTTTAATCAGGAAAAAATTCGATACTAGACTTTGGGCAAGTTCTTCAGAATTAAAGCTGCAAAGTGCCTTATATGTGGACGCATCTTGCTCAAAACGAAACATTTTATTGTCTGCTACAATAAAATGCAACAACTTTCCCTTAAGCTTCTCAAAATCTTTCATATTAATCTTAAACAAATCAATATTACTACCGCTTAAGTTTTTATATTTTTTAATAATTCGAAACGCTTTGGATTCCGAAGAAGGGAGCTCCTCTAAAATCAAAGAGAAAGATCCTAATTTATTCGCAAGATAGTTTTCTAAAGCCTTTAAATAAGCAGCGTCATTCGAAACATCTCCATTCAAATTGCCCGCAAACATGTATATTGACGATTCAGCTTTTCGAAAAATATTTGAAAAAACCACCGCCGCATGAACAGGACCGTCGTTCGCAAAAATCAGATCATCGTTGCTATCTGCAAGTTTGCAAATTAGCTGCTCGTAAAACTCCCTAGAGTTAGTATTATCTTTGACTTCCATTTCAATCTTTGCTGAAAAAATAGGACAATTTTTACTCCAAGTCCACAAAAATTCGATTTGTGCTCAAAATTAGACAATCTGGAAAAAAAAATGGCTTTTTTGTGGCCTACAAATAAAAATCCTATATTTGCGTCCCTTTTCGGGATAACTATTTAATACAGCGAGTCATGAACCTCCTTCAATACGTTGAATCACAGCTCATCAACAAAGCCACTCACCCGTCTTTCAAAGGTGGTGATACGGTAACGGTACACTACAAAATCAAAGAAGGCGACAAAGAGCGCGTTCAGATGTTCACGGGCGTTGTGCTCCAGCGTCGTGGTCATGGCCCGGTTGAATCGTTCACCGTACGCAAAATGTCGAATGGCGTTGGCGTAGAGCGTATTTTCCCGGTCAACTCTCCTTACATCGAGAAGATCGACATCAAGAAAAAAGGTGTTGTACGTCGTGCACGCATCTTCTACCTCCGCGAACTCACCGGCAAAAAAGCCCGTATCCAGGAGAAAATCGTCAACAACGAAGCTGCCACGCAAGCTGCAGCTACCGAAGCGTAAGCTTTTCATACTTCTACCAAAAGCCTCTCAAGCAATTGAGGGGCTTTTTTATTGTCCCGCTTCGGTACGGCCGTGTGCTCGCGCTCCGCACTCGCACACGGCCTACTCAGCAGGACAATAAAAAATAGAATTACCTGATACTGCTGTTCTCTCTTTCTGCTTGGCCTACTCAGCAGGACAATAAAAAAGTAAGATATTCCGATACGGCATTCACAGCCTGGTGAATGGGATTCTTGAAATACTAGGCCCATTTCATAACACATTCTTTTCACTACGCGTTTTTCTTTAACACAACCATGAAGCCGGCATAAAAAGCGCTTCACTGCCCCACTCTACTTTTGGCCAAGCTGTACGTGAACTCCTAGACGGTTTCCCCCGGAACGACCTGAAACCACGCCGCAGCCGACCCAAATCCCTGCAGCATGAAGGTCCTGCCCCTTATCGCTGTTGCCTTTCTCTTCTCTTTAAAATCCGTTGCGCAATCCGTGGTGATCAGCGGCTATTTCAACGCTGCCGACCCGCGCGATGAATGGACTGAATTGCTCGTCGTGGCCGACAACACCGACCTGCGCGGCTGGACGATCCGCGACGACAACAGCAGCCAGAGCAGCTGGCAAACGGCGGTTACGTTCAGCAACATCGCGTTCTGGAACAATATGCGCGCCGGAACGATCATCCTGCTCTGGCATCGTCCCGTAGCTTCCGACGGTACAACCGCGCATCCGTCAGACGTCAACAAAGCGGACGGCTATATCGAGCTCGACGCGACGAATGCTGCGTATTTCAGCGGCGGCACATTCGGGACTGCTCCTTCGTGGGCGGGCGCCTCGCTCAACATTGCCGGAGGCGGAGACGTTTTGCAGCTGCGTAATGCGTCGGGCACACACGTACATGCGCTCGGCCATATTTCTTCTCCCGGCGCCGACTGGAACGCTCTTCCTGCGCCGAAGCTCAATCACAGCAACAGCGCGAGCTCCGGTGATGCGATTTACATCTGCCCGGGCAACTCCATCACAGATTACGGCAGCAGCACTCCTCAAAACGGCACCGCATGGACTGCGAAAAACAGCAGCGCGACCACCTTCGGTCTTCCCAACGTCAGCGCGTCAAATCCCACGCAGAACACGGCGTTCTGGGATACACTTCGCGAACCCGCATTCGCCAGCCAGACGATTTTGCCCAGCTCGGTCATTGCCGGGTCTCCCGGAAGCATCAGCTTTTCATGGACGGCCGCGACCGATCCTGATCCTTCCGACGGAACGACGGGCTACCTCATCCTGCGCAACACGACGAATACGTTCACCGCGCCTTCCGACGGAACCACGTACGTCACCGGCAACCCGCTCGGCAGCGCCACGATCATCGCGCAAATTCCTTCGTCGACGACCAACACGTATACAGACAATACGGTGATGAACGGCAACGCGTATTACTACCGCGTGTATGCGTTCCGTTATTCCACCGATAACAACAACGGCAATTCGTATCACCGTTCCCGCGGACGAGCGTATACGTCAACCTACGCCGACATTCAGCAGGCGAACCCGCTGCCGGTAACGTTGCTGCGTTTCGATGCGATGCGCGACGGCAGTTCTGCTCTCGTAACGTGGACGACGGCTTCGGAAACCAACAATGATTTTTTCACCGTAGAGCGCGCCACCGATGCAACGCCGTTCCAGGCGATCGGAATTGTTGCAGGCAATGGCACATGCTCAATGCAACATTCCTACTCTTTCGTGGATGAAGCGCCGGTGAGCGGAAACAATTATTACCGGCTTCGTCAAACCGATTTCAACGGCGTGTCGCACGTTTACGCACCGGAGCTCGTTACGTTTGAAAACGAATCACCGGCAAGCGCACAGGCGTGGTTTTGCGAAAGCGGTCTTACCTTCTCACTTTCAGGATGGAGCGGATATGTCACAATCGAAGTGTACGATTGCAGCGGAAGAAAAATCCTTTCCACATTGGTGAGCGGCGACGAAAGCGGAACGCTGCCGATGGAAAACGCCACGGGAATTTATTTCGTCCGATTCTTCACGAACGAAAAAGACGAAACGAAAAAGATCGCGCGTTAATTTTCGGCGGCCATCACTAAGATGCCTTCCGCATTCGGCTTGAAATTTTCCAGCAGCATCGCAATGAAATCAGGCTGATCGAGGAAATACGGGATGAAATTCTCGTAACGTTCCTGCAGCACGCCGTTCGGGAAAAATTTCGCGTGCAGCTTTCGCAATTGATTGACGGACGTTTCCTGTTTTTGCTTCTGGGCGCGCAGCATTTTTCCCTGCAACGCGTCGAGGCTGTTCAGCGCTTTCTGCAATTCGGCTTCTGCGGCTTTTTTCAGCGTGACGTCCGATGCTTCCGCTTTTGTAATCACACCATCGAATGCCGAGCGGATATTTTCTTTCTCGGCATCGAGGCTCAGCTCTTCGGTCGAAACGAATTGTTTGATGATCTGCTCGATGTCGCCGAAAAGATCTTCCGCCTGCAAACCGAGCTTCGCCAGTCGCCCGGAAGTGTTCGCCTCCACGAGCAATCCGAAATTCCGCGGCTGCAGCACCGGGAAAAACACGCCGAGCGTTTCGAACATTTTTTTGTACTCGAGCCAGTACACCAGCTCGCCCGGCCCGCCCACGTATGCCAGGTTCGGCAGCAACACCTGCTGGTAAACGGGTCGCAGCGTTACGTTCGGTGAAAATTTTTCCGGATGTTCGTTCAGCTCTGCATCGAGACCTTCTTTCGTAAAAGAAAGCGACGAATGCAGCACATGATAATTGCCTTCTTTCTCTTCGATGCGCTCGCGGGAATTTTCTCCGAGAAAAAACACGTTGATCCCGCGCGGCTTCACCTGGATATCGTAACCGTTCTTCTCCAGCTCCGCGATCGTAATGCTGACATCGCGAAACGTCACGTTGAAAAAAATGTCTTCGCGGAAATACGGAATGAACAGTTTCTTCAGCGACGCATCGTCACCGTCGAGCACCAGCACTTTTCCATCGAACAGCCGGTGCACCAGCTCGCGCGTAGCCGCCGCCAGCGAACGACCGGGACGATACACTTCTTCGAACATCGCGTGCAGCTTCACCGCCGCTTCCGATTCGCCCATCACCGTTTTCAATTCCTGCAGCAGCGTCGTCATCGAATCGGTGCGCAATCTTCCTACCGCGCCTTCTGCCGGTTTTTGCCACGTCAGCGTTTTGCCGAACAAATTCACGGAAGCGATTTCATCAAAATCGTGATCTTCCGTCGCCATCCAGTAAACAGGAACAACTTTCTTCCCCGTTTCCTTTTCCGTTTTCTCTGCGAGATTGATCGCGGTGACGATCTTGAAAATAAAATACATCGGACCCGTGAACAGGCAAAGCTGGTGCCCGGTCGTTACCGTCAGCGTTTCCGGCATTGCGAATTTCTCCAGTAGTTCCAGCGGCAACGCAACACCGTCGCGCTCATACTGTGCACGAAGCGCATCTGCAACGATCGCACGATGTTTCTCCTCGTAACGCATCGCTTTCGCAGCAGCTCGATAACCTTCCGTCGAAGGAAAGTGATCGTAAAAGGGTTTTACTTTTTCGGAAGCGGAAACGTAATCGAGGAAGAGACGATTGAATCCGGGAACGGCGGCAAACGGAACGGTACGGGTATTCATCACTGCAAAAGTAGGAACAAAAAAAAGCCCCGCAGCGATTTACCATCACTGCAGGGCGCGGGGTTACGTCCCTACCGGGGAAAATTATTTGCTGCGGATGGTGAATTCCACTCTGCGGTTCCTTGCCCGTCCTTCTTCCGTGTCGTTCGTTTCAACGGGTTCACTTTCGCCAAAACCTTTCCACGACAAACGTGAAGCATCGATTCCTTTGGCGACGAGATAATCATAAACCGCTTTTGCGCGATCGTCCGAAAGCTTGCGGTTGTCTTCGTCGGAACCGACGTTATCCGTGTGACCGGCGATGTCGATTTTCATAGTCGGATTTTCCGTCAGTAGCTTCACCACGCGATCGAGCTCTTCCGACGACTCCGGTTTCAGCGTCGCTTTTCCGAAATCGAAGAAGACGTTGTTCAAGCGCACCACCTGACCTACTTTGATCGGCGCGAGCTTCAGGTCACGATGCACTTCTTCGTACGCCTTCAACGCGGTGAGATCGAGATTTTCGCTGACGGCATAATAACCGTCGGCGATCGCGCGGAAACCGTACGCTTTTCCATACGGCAGCACGATGCTGTAATCACCATTGCCCGGTGCCGAACGCGCCGTGCCGACTTCCGTGTTGTCACCGAGCGTGTAATACGTGATCGTCGCTTCCACAGGTTTGCCGGTTTCCTGGTCGAGCACTTTTCCCGAGATGAGCGCAACCGGATTCGGGCGCACTTCCGGTTTGAGCGTGATGCGCACGATGTCGGAACCGCCAAAACTGTTCGCCGAAGAAACCATGTACGCCACATCGCCGGAAGCAGCCACCGAATAATACGCATCCCAATCGCTCGTGTTGATCTCGGGCCCGAGGTTCACCGGCTCCGACCAGTTCTGCCACGTATCATCGAGACGACGCGTCATCCAGATGTCGTGGCTGCCGTAACCGCCGGGACGATCGCTCGCGAAATACAGCGTGACATTATCCGCAGCGAGAAACGGACCGATCTCGTCGTACGCAGAGCTGATGGGCAGGAGCTGCGGCTCGGAAAATGTTCCGTTCTCTTTCCGGAAGCTGACGAAGAGATCGTGATCCTTCCGGTTCTTTCCTTTCGGAACGAAACTCATCAGCAGCGTCTTGTTGTCGGAATGCATGTGGCTGCTGATGGAAAGGTGATTGGGATTGATCGACGATTCGTAATTCTTCACCTTGATGCCTTTCGGTCCTTCCCAGCCGTTTTTCGTCAGCACGAAATACGAGAAGCCCATGCCATCGTATTGCCCGCGCTCGTAATAACCTTTAATGTAACGCGTGTTGCCGTCGGCGCTGAAACCTTCGATCCCGTTGTACAATTCATCATTGAACGGCGCTTTCAGGTGACGCGCAGGCGACCAGTTTCCTGCGCTGTCGAGCTTCGACATCCAAATGTCCTGCGTGCCCGGCTGCGGATACAACGTATTCTCCGGATGATTGCTGCGAATGAAAAACAGCTTTTTTCCGTCGGGAGAAATTTCCGGCGACAACTCTTCGTACTGCGAGTTGACGGCCGCGCCGAGATTTTCCTTCTGGTATTGCGCAGGAATTTCCGTCGACGCGGCGATTGCGAAAAGGAAAAGGAGAACGTTTTTTCTCATCGCGATTATTCCGTTTCGGTTTGTTTCGCAGGAGCAGATCCCGCTTCCGCAAAAGCAGCAATGCGGCGGCTGATCGGAATGGAAATCGTTCCGGTGACGTACAATCCATCGTACGGGCGATAACCGACTTCCGTCTGGAAAAGAAAACGGCGCTTCTTGAAATCGGGACGCGCTTCTTTTCGCGTGAGCACCGGGTACCAGGCAATGCCCATACGCGCGCCCACCGGCGAATGCTGGAACTGCGATTTGTAGTCGACGTCTTTATAACGCACCGTGCTCACGGGAACGATGAGCGCATCGAGATAAAATCGCGAATGCAGCGAGATGCCTTTTTTACCGTATTGATCCGTCGTGATGAGCAGGTGGCGGAATTTCTCGCGGAAGAGACCGGCGTAAAGCCCGATCACGTTATAGTTGACGACTTCCGGAAGCAAATAATCATCGTTGTTCGGTGTCGTGATGCAGCCACCGTAATCCATGAAACCGGCGCGCAACCCGAACTTGCGCATTTGCAGGCTGGGCACATCTACATACGTCGTTGTTTCCGTTTTGCCGTCGTTGCTGACGTTGAGCACGACACGGTTCGTCGTGGTGACGAGCTTTCGGCCGAGCGTGAGGTAACCGCCGATTTCGATCTGGCGATGCGCTTTCAGGTTTTCTTTATCGCGAAACGCTTTGCCCATCGTGAGGTAACCGTAACGGAAAATATAATCCGCGCCGATCGCATTTTTGTAATCGACAAAACCCCAGACGCCGGTGCTGAAGCTGAGGCCGTCGATATTCTTCAAACCGAAATCCATTTGCGCAAGGTCGATGCCCATCGCGAAGTTGCAGGCATTCTGCGGCTCATCCTGGAGCACCTTGTATTGAACGGAATTCTGCGCCGGAAGAAGAGCAGCCAGCAGGAGTGCAAACAAAAGGAGAACGGGCTTTTTCATAGGTATGATTTTCTGAGCCAAAACTATCCCGCATTGCTCCGGTCACTCAATAAGGCATTCATCGTATTTTAGCCGCATGCGCCTCCGGCTCTTGTTGTTATTACTTCTGTTCACGCTTCGGATTTCCGCGCAGGGATTGGGTTTCCGCCAGTTCACGCCGTCGGATGGATTGCCGCAGAATACGGTGACGACGGCATTCGAAGACAGCGAAGGATTTCTCTGGTTCGGCACGCAGGATGGTTTGTGCCGTTACGACGGTTATGGTTTCCGTGTGTTCAGGAATGAAAGCGGCAATACGCACAGCCTCTGCGACAATTATGTGCTGTCGATCTTCGAAGACGACGCGCATCATTTGTGGATCGGCTGCAGGAACGGCATCAGCATTTTCGACCGGCATACGGAACAATTCACGACGGTTAAAACGGAAACGACCAAACGTTTCTATCCGCGGAATGAATTGTATTTCCATCAATCGCCGGGAAAGGCTGTGCGTTGCTGGGGCAGCGGGTTAATGCTGGAAGCGGTGAACGATTCCCTGCTGCGACAAGTTGGAAAAGCGCCGCTGGAATTTTCGCTGCCGGGAAATAAAGAAGGTGCGATCGGCGATTCGTCGCTGACGGTTGAAGGAAAAACATTTCCGTTTCCTGCAAAAGGAAGGCGGATCGCGTGGAGCATTTGCCCGGATGGAAAGATTTGCGTGTGCTTAGCATCAGCAGTGTTCTGTTTTGATCCCGCAACAAAAACATTTTCAAATCCCGGTTTTCCCGAAGGCGCAGCGCTTCCGCATGCGATTGTGTGCGACAAGAAAAACCGCACCTGGCTGGGCACGGCGAAAGGACTTTATTTATCCGGTGACCATGGCTGGGCTAAAGTTCAAACCACAGGTGCGCCGGCAGAAGAATCGATTTCGGCATTGTATTGCGACAGCCGCGGCATCACCTGGATCGGCACGGATTATTCCGGCCTGTTTCGTTACGATCCGTTTTCGGAAGTGTTCGGGCAATTAGACGGCAGCAGCATGCAGGCGAAACAAGTGTGGGCGTTTGCCGGGTTGTCTTCGCGTGAGCTCTGGATCGGAACGGATAACGGGCCTCGTGTTTTTGTGTTGTGGCCGCGAAGCTGCTATCGCGATAAAGATGATGCGGCCTGGTCACGCACACCCGATTTCACCGAAAATGCTGCGCCGGTAGCGCTCGAAGGTCTCGAAGCGCTCGAAGGAAAAACCGTTACCGCCATCACAACCAGCGGCGACAGCCTCGTGTGGCTCGGCACAAAAGGATTCGGCATTTACGCGTATCACCGGCGGCAACAAAAAATCGTTGCACATTTCGGGCGAGACGAAACGGAAAGAAAAATTCCGGGCGGCACCATTTTTTATTTCGCGGCAACGAATAAAAAACTGTACGCCGGTACGCCGCATGGAATTGCGATCATCGATCTCGCTCAATGGCAAACCGACAGTCTTCATCCGCAAACGGTTTCCGGGAAAACCAATAACGATTACGTGCTCTCGTTGTATCCCGAAGGTGATGAGCTCTGGATCGGCACGACGCTCGGCCTGCTGCATTACAATGTAAAAACGCATGCGCACGAAAACTTCACGCACGATCCCACGAAGCCTGCTTCTTTCCCGAATGATTTCGTAGCGTGCATCCAATCGAATCCTGCGAACAAAAACGAATTGTACATCGGAACGCTCGGCAGCGGCATTGTCGTTTTCGATCGCAGCAAACAAAACTGGCGGATGATCGACGGGAAAAACGGGCTGACGAACCTTTCGGTATACGGCATCCTCTTCGCCGAAGACAAATGCTGGGCGAGTACGAACGACGGCATCGCAGTGATCGATCCGGGAACATTCGACACGCAAATGCTCACCGATCGCGACGGTATTGCGATGGATGAGTTTTCGCAGAATGCGTGGTACAAAGCCATGAACGGCGACCTGTTTTTCGGAACGGCAAATGGATTTGTTTGTTTCGATCCGGAGAAGATCACGCTTGCGCAACAATCGCCGCGACTGGCGATCACCACGCTCGGCATCAATTACCAGCCGCTGGCTCCCGATGCCAACAACATTTCAGGCAGCCGCACGCTTCCGTCGAAGATCGAATTGTGGCCGGGAGAAAAAGTGCTGTCGCTGGAATACGCGGCGTTCTCTTCCGGCAATCGCCCGCTCTATTACCGTTACCGGCTGGCGGGCTTCGACGACAATTGGGTCGTTCCTGCGAATAACCAGCGTACCATCAGCTACACGAATTTGCCTGCGGGTGATTACACGCTGGAAATTGCCGCGTCCTTCTCGCGCGATTATGCAGGCGCATCCGTGCTGAAAATTCCCGTGATCGTCCATCCGCCGTTTTTCATGACGTGGTGGTTCCGCATTGTTGCATCACTGCTCATTATCGGCTGCATCATCCTGATCGTTCGCTACTTCTCACAGCGCCGTCTCCGCGAAAAGCTGCGCGAGCTGGAAACACAACGCCGCATCCAGGAAGAACGCGAACGCATCTCTCGCGACCTGCACGATAACGTCGGCGCGCAGCTCACGTACATCATCACCACGCTCGACAACGTTGCGTTGAAAATGCGAAAGCCCGGCAACGCGGAAGTCGCGCAGGAGAAGATCGAAACGCTCGGCGGACAGGCGCGTCACACGATGCAGCAGCTGCGCGAGTCGATCTGGGCGATGAACAGCACGAGCATTTCCACCGAAGAGCTGGGAAGAAAAACGCAGGAGCTGATGCTGCAGCTGGCGGAAAATCACGAGCAGGTGCAATGGCAGGTAAAAACGGAAACCGGCGATCGCCTCTTATCTCCTTCCGTCGCCATCCAGCTCTTCCGCATCGTGCAGGAAGCCGTCGCCAACGCGTTCCGTCATGCGCTGGCCCGCAGGATCGCCGTACACATCACCGGCGAAAATGATTTCCTGCAGGTGACGATCACTGACGACGGAACAGGTTTCGATCCTTCCGCAGAAAAGCCCGGACATTTCGGAATGAAAAATATGCCGCAGCGCGCCGCACAGATCGGCGGGACGTTCGGCTTTCAATCGGAAAAAGGAAAAGGCACGACCATCTGCATTCGTATTCCTGTTGGATAAGGCAAGTGCCGTATGGCAGCGCCGCAACCGTTCTTCTAACTTCACGCCATGAAAATCAAAGTCGCACTCGCCGAAGATGTACCCCAACTCTGCGAATCGATCCTGGGCAACCTCGAAGAATTCGAAAACATCGAAGTGCTCTTCGCTGCCGCAAACGGACAGGAAATGATCGATCGTCTTGCAAAGGAAAAGCCCGACGTCATTCTCATGGACATCAACATGCCGGTGCTCGACGGCATCACTGCCACGCGCCGCATCCGGTTGCTGTACCCCGGGATCAAGATCGTCATGCTGACCGTGTTCGACGACGGCGACAATATTTTCAATGCGATTCTCGCCGGCGCAAACGGTTACCTGCTGAAGGATTCGAAACCTTCACGTTTGCTCAGCGCCATTGAAGAAGCGATGGAAGGCGGCGCGCCGATGTCACCGCAAATTGCCGCGAAGACGTTGCAGCTGGTCCGCGGCAATCGTACGGAAGCATTGCCCGAACAAAACGATTTCGAGCTGACGAAACGCGAGCTGGAAATTCTCGATCGTCTTGCAGCAGGCGAAACGTACCAGCAGATCGCCGACAAATTATTCATCAGCCCGAAAACCGTGCGCAAGCATATCGAAAACATTTACCAGAAGCTGCACGTGCACAACAAAGTCGAAGCGATCCAGAAAGCACAGAAGCACGGATTGCTGTCGCTGTTCCCCGCTCTGCTCACTGGAATCGCAGCATTGCTCCATTCGTAAAACGGGTTTCGCCGTGCCTCCGTGTCTCCCTGCCCGATGGTCAGGCGGGCGTGGTTTTAACAATGCGGAGCACTAACTTTGTTTTATGACAAAGCTTCCTCCTGCTCCCGAACATAATCCCTGGAAAACACATCACTCGCAAGAAGTCTACGAATCGCCGTGGATCAGCGTGACGAAACACGACGTCACGAACCCGGGCGGACATCCCGGAACGTATTCGGTCGTTCATTTCAAAAATCTTGCGCTGGGCATTCTTCCGCTGGATGAGCACCACAACACCTGGCTCATCGGACAGTACCGTTACCCGATCAATCAATACACCTGGGAAATTCCGGAAGGCGGCGGGCGCATCGGCATCGACCCGCTGGTTTCTGCGCAACGCGAGCTGCACGAAGAAGCGGGTATCACCGCAGGCAAATGGACGAAGATCCAGGAACTGTATCTCAGCAATTCCGCAACGGACGAACATTGCCTGATCTACCTCGCGCAGGATCTCACGCTCGGGGAATCTGCGCCGGAACCCGATGAGCAGCTGCAGGTCGTGAAGCTGCCGTTCGATGAAGTGTACGAAATGGTTTGCAACGGCACGCTCACGGATTCACTGACGGTGACCGCGGTGCTGAAAGTAAAATTGCTGATGCTCGAAGGGAAAATCTGATGAACCACGGAGACACGGAGGCACAGAGAAAATAAAACTCCGTGTCCCCGTGTCTCCGTGGTTAATTTTTACTGCAGGATCACCATTTCATTCAGCAGGTAACCCGCTCCTGCATATTTATCGATGATGAACAGCGTGTAACGCACATCCAGCACGATGTTGCGGCAAAGCGTCGGATCGTAGTTCACGTCGCTCATCGTTCCTTCCCAGCAACGATCAAAGTTGGTACCGATGAGGTTACCGTTCTTATCGAGCACAGGGCTGCCGGAATTTCCGCCGGTCGTGTGGTTCGTCGCGATGAAGGAAGTATGCAGCTTGCCGTCTTTCTTGTCGGCGTAATTACCGTAATCTTTTTTCTCCCACAGCATATGCAGCCGCGGCGGCACGATGTAGTCGAGGCTTGTCGAATCTTCTTTCTGCATCACACCGTCGAGCGTGGAATACCAGTTGTATGTTACGCCATCGCGCGGTTCGTAATCGTCCACTTTTCCGAACGCGACACGCAGCGTGGAATTCGCATCCGGATAAAATTTCTTCTCCGTAAAGACTTCCATTTGCGCTTTCATATACAAACGGTTCAGGCGCGTGATCTCGTTGTTGCGCTTCTGCCAGTTCGGCAAAATAACGGCGTTGTAATGATCGTACAATCCCGTCGCAAGAAGATACATCGGGTCAGCCGCGAGCTTTTTCCAGTCGGCAGGCTTATACTTCGCCAGCAGCGCCATCATCTTCGCCGGGTTGACGAAAATGCTTTTTGCATAAACGCCGTCGAAATATTTACCGAAATCACCTTTGTACTTTTTCTTCACGGTTTCGAACACCGGCGGCTGCAATGAAGGATCCATGCCTTTCGCCACTGCGCTGAACATCGCCACAGCAATGCGTTTGTCCGTGTTCGCATTAAAATCTTTATAGAAACCGGCGGCATTATCCTGCAGCGCTTTCACTTGTTTATTCAGCTCGTCTTCGTTGATCACTTTTGCCTGGCTCAGCTCGATCAGCTTGCGGAAACCGTTGGCAAAACGAACACTTTCCACCGAGATGCAGCCTTCCAGCATATAATCCATCGAACGCTGCCAGGGCAACATGTCTTTATGCGTCGAATCGAGCTGGTGCAGCAGCGTTCCGTACTGCGCCTTTTTCGCAGGATCGGCATCGACGCGCCGCTGAAATTCTTTTTCGTGTTCCTGCTTCTTCGCGATCGCGTTCGTCTCTTTCAAACCTTTCATCTCGCCCTGCCATTTTTTCCAGGCGTTCGCAGTGCCGTTACGTTTCGCCGCATACTGGATGCGCACGGTGTCGTTCTTCAGCATCTCCTGCTCCATGATCCCGATGCGCTGCGTGCGAAGATCGACTTTCACCGGGTCGGAAACATTCGCCACCAGGTCGACGCCATACGAGCTGAGATATTCGGTAGTGCGGCCGGGAAAACCGTACACCATCGTGAAATCATTTTCTCCGATGCCCGCCGCGTTGATCTTGAAAAAATGTTTCGGCGTGTACGGC
>CAMLEF010000046.1 GCA_946478675.1 uncultured Flavobacteriales bacterium
TTCTCCTGCTACGGTGACCTGCAGGGCTACAACTCCGGCATCATCCTGAACGGTATGGCGCCGATAAGCGTGTCTGAAGACTGGTGGAACTATGTCGAGGCGCCGACCACGGTAACGCCCGGCCAGAACACCGCCGTATTCGGCAACAACCAGAGCAGCGGCGATTGCTACAACCTCTGCATGGCCGGACTTTACTGGCGTTCCGATTGCCAGACCTGCTTCTTCCCGTGTGATGCGCAGGCTGATTTCACCTGGGACGGTTGCAACCCCGTGAACTTCCACGGCAACAACCTCGCCCCGGCGCCTGTGATCTCGTGGGTATGGCAGTTCGGTGACGGCGGCACTTCTTCGCTGCAGAGCCCGACGCACACTTACGCTGCGCCCGGCATTTACCACGTCTGCCTCACCATCGTAGCGAAAGGCTCCAACGGCGAAACCTGCTGCAGCCAGTTCTGCAAAGACATCGACGTTTGCCCGACGCAGCCGTGTGAAGTAAACGCGAACTTCAACGAGTACACGCTGCCGAAAAATCCGTACCTCGCGTATTTCACCGATGCGACTACGTACGGCGGCGGCAGCATCTGCAACTACATCATCGACTACGGTGACGGCTCACCGGTTTACATGGGCCCGTCACTGCCGCCTTCACACCTCTACCCGGGACCGGGACTGTTCAAAGTCTGCTACACCGTGGTAGTGTGCGTCTACGGAGCGGATGGACAGGTGATCCAGACCTGCGAAAGCACGATCTGCAAGAACGTGTACATCGGAGAAGGCCCGCCGCCGAACGACGCGCGCATGGCGACACCGGGCAATACTTCCGGCATCAGCGTATTCCCGAGCCCGACGAGCACGGTACTGAACATCGTCGTCGGTGATGCCGACCAGATCGGTGAAGTGTACATCGTGGATGCACGCGGACAGCAGCTGGTGAAAGCCGCACCGTCGGGTAAGAACATGTACCAGGCGAACGTGTCGGAACTCGCAGCCGGTGTTTACTTTGTAGAAGTGCATGGTCCTGACGGATCGGTTCGCAAAGAACGCTTCATCAAAGAATAACAGCGATTGATTTTCATTCGGGAAAGAGCAGGTCACCACGCCTGCTCTTTCTTTTTTTGTAAAACGATCAACACTTCGCAGCGATTTTCATTTCTGTAAATTGCGGGCTCACCGAACGAAAACAGGCAGGCGTTTTGCGTGTTTGTTTCGTCAATGATCGTTTATGAAAATTACCCGCTGCTTTCCTGTCCTGCTTTTTTTGATTGCTTTATCGGTTGCTTGTTTGCGTCCGCATCGCAGCTTTGAAAAATATAAAGTCCCTTCCCCGCCCGATTATTCGCTGGAGAAAAACTGGGCTGCGCTCCCGACAAAAAAAGACAGTGCGGATGCGTTGCCGGATGCGTCGTTGAAAGACGGCCAGGCCGATGCGCCCGTGGATGTTTTCTTCATTCACCCGACGCTGTATTTCAAAGGGAAATCGTGGAATGCAGACGTTGATGATCAACAGACGAACGGGCTGGTCGACAAATACACGATCCGTCAGCAGGCGAGTGTTTTCAACGGCAGCTGCAAAGTGTATGCGCCCCGTTACCGGCAGGCCACGCTCGCCACGTTCAGCGACAGCAAAGGCAACGGCCGCAAAGCGCTCGATACGGCGTACAACGACATCCGCAGCGCGTTCCTGTATTATCTCGCGCATTACAACCACGGAAGGCCGATCATCATTGCTTCGCACAGTCAGGGAACGTTTCATGCGCAGAAGCTGCTGAAAGAATTTTTCGAGAATGACCCGAAGCTGCGCAAGCAACTGGTGGCGGCGTATCTCATCGGCGGCTCGGTGGCGCAGCACATGTTCGTGAACATTCCGCAGGGTGATTCCGCTTCGCAGACGGGATGTTTTGTCGCCTGGCATTCGCGGAAATGGGGAACGAATTTCGCACCGAAAAATGCGCGCAATCAATATTGGCCGGCGTACGACAACACGGAGAATTACGCGTGCGTGAACCCGCTCACGTGGCGAAGCGATACGGTGTATGCACCTGCGTCGCTGAATCACGGCTCCGTTCCGAAGTCGTTCGATCGTTTGGATAAGGGAATCGCAGACGCGAAAATTTCATCCAACCGTATTCTCTGGGTTCACGCGCCCGCGGCGAAAGGTTATAACAAGGGCAGCAATTATCATGTGATGGATTACAGCTTGTTCTGGATGAATATCCGGGAGAATGTGGCGGTGAGAGTTGCGGCGTATCTCGCGAAAAAATAAAACCGCTAAGGCGCGAAGACGCGAAGGAGGCGCGGAGGTTTTATTGGGTGTTTTCTTTTTTCCTGCGATAGAATCCGTAGTTCATTACACCGAGACGAGGAAGGTAATACAACTCCCCCCAGGATATCTGCGAAAGGAAGATCAGCCGCAGATTACGCAGATTTCCGCAGATTAATTCGTAAAAAAATCTGCGCTCATCAGCGTAATCAGCGACTTAATTCAACTCTCCGTTCTTCAGCTTCTCCTCTTCCAGCTTGATCTCGGTTTTATCTTTTTTCATCTCGGTTCGCGTCCGCGCATACAGCGTCATGTACAGATTCGCGACCCACACGAGCGAAAATCCCGAGAGGAAATAGCCGCGCCAGTCGCCGAACAGCAATTGGAATTTCGTGATGATCAGCAGCAGGATTGTTACATAATGGCTGAAGCAGTATTCGCAGGTGAAGAGGTAGAAGAATTTGCGGGTGAAAAGCGTGCGGCCGTGTTGGCTTTTTTCCACACAATATTCCCGCGGTTCCCGGAAAACTTCTTCGTGCGTGACCGTCCAGGCAATGCAGGCGATGGGAATGGCAAGAATGAAAAGCGTGAGCAGCTGTTCCAGAAGTGAGGCGACCATAGCAGTTCTCTCATGCTGCCGGGTTAGCTAACAGCGGTTAATGAGGAAATTGCTGCAAATACGGTGCCTGTCGTTACAAAATGAACCACGCCCGCCTGAACGGAACGGGCAGGGAGGCACGGAGACACGAGTTTTGTTTTCTCCGTTCATTACATCCGGTTAATCAGCGGACCGGCGCAACGTGATCTTTCCCCGTTTTCCTGCCGGTGCTGTCATATCGCACGGTGGTGTATCGCACGTAATGAGAACCAAAACAGGAAACCTTTTTACGATATCGGATCTTCGCGTTTTTCTTCCCGGTAATTGAATCGTATACCCGCATGTGTGCGGTACGCGTATAGGAAGTCGAATACCGCGGAAACTCCCGGTAACACACCACGTTTTTATTACCGTCCTCATAGTACACGGTCCTTCCCATCCGGCAGGAAAGCAAGCAAAACAGCAGGAAGACAATCAGCAGGCCCGGTTTCATCTTTTTAAACTTACGATTTTATTATCAAGTCATTTCTCCGTGCCCCCGTGTCTCCGTGGTTCAGAACGCTCTTATCTGCAATTTCACACTTCTTTGCAGCCAGGGCGCCCGAAAACGCCCAAAACCCTCAAAATCGCCGTACCTTTGCACCCGTATTTTCCAATGAAAACAACTTCCAAACATACCCTCCCGCCTGTTGCCGAAAGTGAGAACGAAACACTTGAAGTGATCGGCGCACGTGTACACAACCTGAAAGACGTTTCCGTTTCCATCCCGCGCAACCAGCTCGTCGTCGTTACCGGCCTCAGCGGAAGCGGGAAATCGTCGCTGGCTTTCGATACGATTTACGCCGAAGGACAGCGCCGCTACATCGAAACGTTCTCTTCCTACGCCCGCCAGTTCCTCGGCGATCTCGAACGTCCCGACGTCGACAAGATCACGGGACTTTCGCCGGTGATTTCCATTGAGCAGAAAACGGTGAACAAGAACCCGCGCTCGACCGTGGGCACCATCACCGAGATCTACGACTTTCTCCGCCTGCTGTATGCGCGCGCTTCCGATGCGTTCTCGTACGTGACCGGCGAAAAAATGATCCGCTATTCCGACGACCAGATTATCGACCTCATCCTTTCCTCTTACGCCGGCAAACGCATCCTGCTGCTCGCTCCCGTGGTGAAAGGCCGCAAGGGTCACTACCGTGAGCTGTTCGAGCAGATCCGCAAGCAGGGATTTCTTCGCGCGCGTGTCGACGGAGAGATCATCGAGCTCACCTCGCGCATCCAGCTCGACCGCTACAAAGTGCACGACATCGAGATCGTCATCGACCGCCTCGAAGTGACCGGCGATCGCCAGCGCATTGCGGAATCCGTGAAGCTCGCGCTCAAGCATGCGAAAGGCACGATGATGGTGGCGGAAGTCACCGGCAACAAAAACGAAGCCGGCGAAGCCCGCCATTTCAGTCGCCACCTGATGTGCCCGATCTCCGGCATCTCCTACGACGACCCGGCGCCGAACCTGTTCTCGTTCAACTCTCCTTACGGCGCTTGTCCGAAATGCAACGGCCTCGGACATATTCTCGAGATCGACATCAACAAGATCATCCCGGTCAAGACGAAAAGCATCAAGTTGGGCGCGATCGTTCCCATCGGCGAATACCGCAATTCCTGGATCTTCAAGCAGCTCGATGCGATCGCCGATAAATACCGCTTCAAGCTTTCCGACCCGGTGAAAGATATTCCGGAAGATGCGCTGAACGCCATCCTCTACGGCACCGACGAAATGCTGAAGGTGAAGAATGACGCCAACAGCAGCGGCACGAGCTACGCGCTTTCCTTCGAAGGCGTCGTGAATTTCCTTTCGCGCCAGGAGCAGGAAGGCTCGACCGGCGTGCAGAAATGGGCGCAGGAATTCATGAACGAGATCGATTGCCCGAAATGCAACGGCACGCGTCTCAAGAAAGAAGCGCTGTACTTCCGCGTCGACGACAAGAACATCGCCGAGCTTTCAGCGATGGGACTGGCCGAGCTGAAAAACTGGCTGCAAGGCGTGGAAGATCGCGTCAGTGAACGCCAGCGCACGATCGCAACGGAAGTGCTGAAAGAAATTCGTAATCGTCTCGACTTCCTGCTCGACGTTGGGCTCGATTACCTCACGATCGATCGCAGCTCACGTTCCCTTTCGGGCGGAGAAGCGCAACGCATCCGTCTCGCCACACAGATCGGCTCGCAGCTTGTCGGTGTACTCTACATTCTCGACGAGCCCAGCATCGGCCTTCACCAGCGCGATAACGTGCGCCTGATCGAAGCGCTGAAAGATTTGCGCGACATCGGCAACTCGGTGATCGTGGTGGAGCATGATAAAGAAATGATCATGGCGGCGGATTACGTGATCGATATCGGTCCGCGCGCGGGTGTACACGGCGGTCATGTCGTTGCCGAAGGAAAACCCGATGAGCTACTACAGTATCACACGCTGACGACGGATTACATCACGGGACGAAAAAGCATCCCGGTTCCGGCGGAGCGTCGCAAAGGCAACGGCAAATCCATCGTGCTCGACGGCTGCACGGGCCACAACCTGAAAAACGTTACGGCAGAATTTCCGCTCGGAAAATTCATTTGCGTGACGGGCGTTTCCGGCAGCGGAAAGTCTTCGCTCATCAACGAAACGCTCTACCCGATCCTGAGCAAATTTTTCTACCGCAGCGACCGCAAGCCGCTTCCGTATAAAAAAGTGCACGGCCTCGATCACATCGACAAAGTCATCGACATCGACCAATCGCCGATCGGCCGCACGCCGCGCTCGAACCCGGCCACGTACACGAACGTTTTCTCCGATATCCGACTGCTGTTCTCTGAACTGCCGGAAGCGAAGATCCGCGGTTACAAGCCGGGACGTTTCTCTTTCAACGTAAAAGGCGGACGCTGCGAAACCTGCCAGGGCGCGGGACTTCGCACGATCGAGATGAACTTCCTGCCGGACGTTTACGTGCTCTGCGAAACCTGCAACGGCAAACGTTACAACCGCGAAACGCTGGAAGTGCGTTACAAAGGCAAATCCATCAGCGACGTGCTCGAGATGACGATCGACAACGCCGTTGAATTTTTCGAAAGCCATCCGACGATTTTCGCGCGCGTGAAAGCGATGCAGGATGTCGGTCTCGGCTACATCACGCTCGGGCAGCAGAGCACGACGCTCTCCGGCGGTGAAGCGCAACGCGTGAAGCTGGCGACGGAGCTCGCAAGAAAACAGACGGGCAACACGCTCTACATTCTCGACGAGCCGACGACGGGCCTGCATTTCGAAGACATCCGCATCCTGCTGGAAGTACTTGACAAGCTGGTGGCGCAGGGCAATACGGTACTTGTGATCGAGCACAACCTCGACATCATCAAAGTCGCCGATCACATCATCGACCTCGGCCCGGAAGGCGGCAGCGGCGGCGGTGAAATTCTTGCTATCGGAACGCCGGAACAAGTGGCGAAAAACACGCGCAGCTTCACGGCGAAGTTTTTGAAGGAAGAGCTGGAAGCGGCGCAGAAAATTGCTATTAGTTAACCGAATGGCTCCATACAAAATCTCCTTGCCTCTTGCTCTTAACCAAGAATACGTTCATCATTTGATCGGACATATAAGAGCGCAAAATCATATTATCCGCATCATATTTGATTGGTCTGCATGTACAAAGGCGGATAATATGGCATTATGCATATTCATGAATTTACTGTATGAACTTGAAGAAAAGGAAATTAGTTTTGAACATCTTGCACAGGCTTCGAACCAATATTATACGGAACAAATCAATCCCTTTTTAACTTTTCCTGCCAAAACGCTTAATCTGTTAGAATCAGATTTTGGTGCTTTTTTAGCCGCCGTTGACGATGAGGACGAAACGGTATCACGGACAATGGCAATGAACGAATATCTACGTTCGAAGAATGCACTAAAGGGATTGGACATTACTTCTTTGGAAACTTTGTTTTCAGAGCTATTCATGAACATTTGTCAGCATTCCTGGGCAAAAAATGGGATAGCTTTCGTATCCTTTCCATCAAACTCTAGTATTATAGAAATTATCATTTCAGATATTGGAGTTGGGATACCCTCAAATATTAGAGAGGAGTTTAGTGAATATCAAGAACGTACAGATGCCGAAGCGATCAGATATGCTACACAGGACTGGATCACTACACGCTCTACTGATCGTAATCAAGGACGCGGCCTAAATCACACTAAAACAATTCTGTCAACGTTGAACGGCAAAGGACATATCTACTCAGGATATGGAGCTCTTACTTTTGATAAAAACACCGAATTGGCACTAGAAACTGATTTTCATCATGGGACACAAATTCATCTACTGATCGATTTTTCTAACTTTGAGAAGGCAATTGAGCCTGATTATACGGAAGAGGTTGACTTCTGATGAAGCAAATAGCAGCCATAAATTATACAAAAGACTTCCTTACGAGTAAGGGAGGATTGGCTATTGGTCATGCTATCGAGGATTTGTTAAAGAACTCCGGAGAGCAAATAAACGTTTCTTTTGCCAATGTCATTAATGTGTCTCCTTCTTTTGTCAACGGTTCATTTTTATACTTGATTGACAATTATGGGGTTGACTTTTTCCGCGAACGTGTAAAAGTCAGTTCTGCATCTCCCAATGTAGCGAAAACTATCGGAGACTCTGTACGAACTTACATCAACCGCCAGGCAACTTTTTACGATAGATTAAGGACTAATAGCATATATCTGGCGGGAGATAACTCCCAAACAACCGCTGAGTTATTAAAAGCATTAAGCCAAGCTTCGGACGAGAAAGGTGTTAGCCATTTCAGCAACTCCAATCCTAATTTTTTCAGTTCTGATACTTTGTCAAAAATTAAATCAGCAGATGTTTTTATCGGTATCCTAACAGATCCCCATGGCTCATTAGTTTTTGAGCAACAACTAAAGGCTGCTATTGATTTAAACAAACCTTGTCTATTGCTTCAGGATAGATCAATTGTAAATCGACTTCCGACTGCTACTCATGATAAGATACAAGTCATTTACTATGATCGAAATAACCCTGTTGAGTCATTAAAACGTTTGAACGAAACGATTCAACGATACAAAAGGGAAAACGAACTCTCTTTGCAAACAAGCAATGAGGTTGAAAATAAATGGCTTTTAGTATTAGGAGCTCTCCTGATTACTGTAGTTTTAGCTGCGGTTTTTTTCTCCAGTATTAACTCTGAGAAAAACGAAAAGAAGCCTTCTTAAGTATAAAACTCTACTATTATTTACTAAGTAGAGTATCGCACCTATTACCCTCTATCTCTTTTCTCACTTCTTCCTTTTTGTGAATTCACACGAAGCACGGCGCATTCTTTGACAGAACTTTGCACCATCAAACTCTGTTTATGAAAAAGTTTTTCGCCCTTATCCTTCTTCTCTTTCCGTTCGTTTTGTCGGCCCAGGTGTACAACATGAGCACGACAACCGTCTCCACCTGTTCCGGCAATTTCTATGACTCCGGCGGCAGCGCAGGCAACTACGGCAACAGCCAGAACCTGACGATGACGTTCACTTCGTCGACCAGCAGCCGGCTCAGCTTTGTCTTCAATTCGTTCGCGATTGAAACCTGTTGCGACCGGATGTACATCTACGACGGCCCGACGACAGCTTACCCGCTGATCGGCACGTACACCTCGAACCCGGGCACGATCCTCTCGACCGGTACTTCAGTGACGTTCGTGTTTACTTCAGATGTCTCGCAAACGTATTCCGGCTGGGATGCGACGATCAGCTGTGCAGGACCGGCGCTCAGCGTTTACAATATGTCGAACACGACGGTGACGGCCTGCAGCGGCGCGTTCTACGACAACGGCGGCGCAAACGCGAATTACACGGACAACCAGGATCTCACCGAGACTTTCTGCTCCGGCACCAGCGATCACCTGCAATTCACCTTCCTGAACAACGCGTTCAATCTTTCCGTCGGCGATTCGCTTTTCGTGTACGACGGCGCGAATACGTCGGCTCCCCCGCTGGCGGTTTATGTCAACGGTTCTTATCTCGAGAGCTTCATTTCTTCGGGCACCTGCATCACGTTCCGTTTCAAGAGCAACGCTACCGGCAATGCAATCGGCTGGGCGGGCTCGTTTCAATGCACGACAGCTTCTCCGGCGCCGAACAATTTTAGCATGAGCGCCGGTGTGCGTTACGTCTGCGACGGCGGCTTCTACGATTCGGGCGGCAGCGGCGGCAACTATTCGAACAACGAGAACCGCACTGAAACATTCACCTCCTACAACGGCAACCGCCTTTCGATGGCGTTCTCTTCGTTCAACATCGAAACGTGCTGCGACCGTTTGTACATCTACGATGGCCCGACGACGGCCTACCCGTTGATCGGCACGTACGTAACCAACCCGGGAACGATCACCTCGACCGGTTCTTCGCTGACGTTTGTGTTCACTTCGGATAACGGCAACAGCTATGCCGGATGGGGCGCAACGATCAGCTGCTCGACACCGGTACTGACGGTGTACAACATGACGAACACGACGGTGACGGCCTGCAGCGGTGCATTCTTCGACAACGGCGGATCGCACGCGAATTACAGCGACAACCTGGATATCACGGAAACGTTTTGCTCCGGCACCAGCGATCACCTGCAGTTTACGTTCCTCAATAACGCTTTCAACATCGCATACGGCGACTCGCTGTTCGTTTACGACGGTGCGAATACTTCTGCTCCCCCGCTGGCGATTTACGTGTACGGTTCGTATCTCGAAGATTTTATTTCCTCCGGCACTTGCATCACGTTCCGTTTCAAAAGCAATGCGACCGGCAACGCGATCGGCTGGGCCGGTTCGTTCCAGTGCACGACGGCATCTCCGTCTCCGACCAGCTTCAGCATGAGCGCCGGTGTGCGTTACGTGTGCGACGGCGGCTTCTACGATTCGGGCGGCAGCGGCGGCAACTACTCGAACAACGAGAACCGTATCGAGACGTTTACCTCTTACAACGGCAACCGCATCACGATGAACTTCTCTTCGTTCAACATTGAAACCTGCTGCGACCGTTTGTACATCTACGACGGCCCGACGACGGCGTACCCGCTGATCGGAACGTACACGTCGAATCCCGGAATCATCATTTCCACCGGTTCTTCGCTGACGTTCCAGTTCACTTCCGATAACGGCAACAGCTACTCAGGCTGGGGTGCGACGATCAGCTGCTCGACGCCGGTGCTCACCGTGTACAACATGACGAACACGACGGTGACGGCCTGCAGCGGCGCGTTCTTCGACAACGGCGGCTCTCATGCGAACTACGGCGACAACCTCGATATCGTCGAGACGTTCTGTTCGGGAACGAGTGATCATTTGCAATTCAGCTTCCTCAACAATGCGTTCAACCTCGCTTACGGCGATACGCTTTTTGTTTACGACGGCAGCAGCATTTCCGCACCGCCGCTGGCGACGTACGTGATCGGTTCGTATCTCGAGACGTTCATTTCATCCGGCACCTGCGTCACGTTCCGATTCAAGAGCAACGCTTCGGGCAATGCCATCGGCTGGGCGGGTTCTTTCCAATGCACGACTTCGGCGCCGGCACCGAACAGCTTCGGCATGAGCGGCGGCGTACGTTACGTGTGCGACGGTTATTTCTATGATTCCGGCGGCAGCGGCGGTAACTATTCGAACAACGAGAACCGCACGGAAACATTCACCTCGTACAACGGCAACCGCATCTCGATGAACTTCTCCGCGTTCAACATCGAAACGTGCTGCGAACGTCTTTACATCTACGACGGCCCGTCGACTTCTTATCCGCTGATCGGCACGTACACCTGGAACCCGGGCGTCATCACGTCTACCGGTTCTTCGCTGACGTTCCAGTTCACCTCCGACGGCAGCAATACGTATTCCGGCTGGGCTGCAGCCATTTCCTGCTCGACGCCGGTGCTCCCGGTTTATACGATGAGCAGCGGAACGGTGACGGTTTGCGACGGTGTGTTCTATGACAACGGCGGCCCCACAGCGAGCTATCCGAATAACGAGAACCGCGTCATGACATTTACTTCTGCGAGCGGGCAATACCTGAAATTCGATTTCAACCCGAACCATTTCAATATCGTGACGGGTGACTCGCTCTTCGTTTACGATGGCGCTTCTACTTCAGCTCCGTTGTTTGCAGTATTGACGGGCGGCACTTCGCCGGGATCGCTCACATCAAATACGAGCAGCTTCACGTTCCGTTTCAAGAGCAACGCTTCTTCAGTGAACGTAGGCTGGCAGGCGGTGATCAGCTGCGTCAGCGCACCGGACAACAACCCGGTGATCAACATGTCGGCCGGCATTCGTTACACCTGCGGCGGCACGTTCTACGATGCGGGCGGTTCAGGAAACAATTACCCGGATAACGATTACCGCACGATGACGTTCTATTCCAACAGCGGCTGCGGCATTCGTTTCGCGTTTAATTATTTCAACACCGAATCGTGCTGCGACATGCTTTACGTTTACGACGGCCCGAGCACTGCTTCGCCGCTCCTGGCCACGCTCGCAGGCTCCGGCGCACCGGTAGTTCAGTCGACCGGCAACGTGCTCACCTTCCGTTTTGCTTCGGACGGTTCGCAAACCTACAGCGGCTGGAGCGCTACAATTTCCTGCCCGAGCCAGCCGCTGGCCACTGTTGCAGCAAACGGCCCGACAACGATCTGCAGCGGCGACACCGTTATTCTCACCGCAGCGCCGAACACGAGCTATCTCTGGAACACCGGCGCTACGACACAAAGCATCGCGGTTACGACCAGCGGTTCGTATTGGGTAACGGTGTGGAACGCTTCCAACTGCACGGCCACGTCAACGATCACTTCCGTTACGGTGAACCCGGCTCCTGCTCCGGCGATCACGGCGAGCGGCCCGTCGACGTTCTGCCAGGGCGGCAACGTTACGCTGACGGCTTCGGGTGGTAACACGTACCTGTGGAGCAACAACAGCACGTCGAACGCGATCACCGTTTCGCAGGGCGGCAACTATACGGTAACTGCGACCGGCGCAAACGGCTGCACGGGGACTTCTGCTCCGTTTGCCGTAACGGTGAACCCGACGCCGACGCCTGTGATTTCCGCATCCGGTCCGCTGAGCATTTGCAGCAGCGATAACGTAACGCTGTCCACCAGCGGAGGCGGCACGTATCTGTGGAGCAACAACGCGACAACGTCTTCCATCACCGTCAACCAATCCGGCACGTACGGCGTGGATGTGACGAACAGCTTCGGCTGCACGGGAAGCGCAACGCCGGTAACCGTAACCGTGAATACGATTCCAGTTGCTACTGCTACTGCAAATGGCCCGACGACGTTCTGCCAGGGCGGCAGCGTACAGCTTACCGCAAGCGGCGGCAGCAACTATATGTGGAGCAACAACAGCACCGGCAGCACGCTCAACGTGACGCAAAGCGGCAACTACTACGTGATCGCAGCGAATGGCGGTTGCACGGATACGTCTGCAGTCATCAGCGTAACTGTGAATCCTTCTCCGTCGCCGGTGATCAGCGCTTCCGGTCCGCTCACGTTCTGCACGGGCGGCAGCGTAACGCTTTCGACGAGCGGCGGCACGTATCTCTGGAGCAATAACGCAACAACGTCTTCGATCACCGTCAATCAATCCGGAACGTACGGCGTCGATGTGACGAACGGTTTCGGTTGTACGACAGCCGCAACGCCGGTAACGGTGAACGTGCTTGCATTGCCGAACGCCACGATCGCAGCCGGCGGTCCGACAACGTTCTGCCAGGGCGATAACGTGCTGCTCACGGCGAACGGCGGCAGCAGCTACACGTGGAGCAACAACAGCGCGGGCAGCACATTGCTCGTAACGCAGAACGGCACGTATTACGTGATTGCATCCAACGGCAGCTGCGTTGATACATCATCTTCCGTCACGGTGAACGTGCTTCCGCTTCCGACGGTCACGCTCATGCTCGCACAGGACACGTTCTGCGCGAACGCACAAACGGCCACGCTCTCTGGCGGAACACCTGCAGGCGGAACGTATTCCGGTCCCGGCGTGAGCGGCGGACAATTTACTCCGGCTATCGCAGGCGTAGGCACGCACACGATCACCTACAGCTACACCGATGGAAACGGATGCAGCAATATGTCGACGCAGAATATTGTCGTGGATGTTTGCAGCGGTGTGGAAAGCGTTTCAGCGGCAGGCGATTTCTCCGCTTACCCGAATCCTGCAACCGACCAGGTGCTCGTGCGTTTCGGCAACAGCAATTCGTTTACTGAAATCCGTTTGCTGGATGTGACCGGACGCGTGCTGCAGGAATGGAGCACCGAAGGACAATCGCAGCTCACGCTTTCCCTGCGTGCATTCCCGGCGGGTGTGTACGTGCTGCAGGCGAACGGCGCACAGGTGGAAACGATCCGTATCGTCAAAGAGTAAAAAAGAGTTGGGAGTTAGGAGTCGGGAGTTTGGAGTATGTTCTACTACTTCGAACTCCCGACTTATTTTTTAGTGATGCGGGCTAAGCCGTTTTGAATGCCGCTGCGGATGAGATTGCCGTAGCCGTCGGTCGGAAGATATTTTTCAAAAGCCGCTGCGAGGCGATAGTTGTTTTCGGCCTGCACAAGATCGCCGAGGTCTTCGTGGCATTTGCCGATGTTGAGGTACAGCGACGGCAATACGGATTTGCTTTCTTCGCCGGGAACCTGCAACGCATGCAGCAGCGCCGTGCGGTCCCAGTTCAATTTCTCTTCCACCGATTGCTGTTGTCGCGCGAGGTAATGCGCAGCAATGAATTTCTCTTTGTCGGTGGACGCGATCTCCCAGGCTTCCTGAAACAACGCCAATGCTTCTTCGCGGTTGCCTTCGCGGTTCATGCCTTCCGCGCAAAGCTGAACGACCTTATTGTTGTTGTCGAATTCCATGGTTGATCTTCCCTACATTTACGCTGATGAAAGTTACAATTGATCTTCCAGAATGCAATGCGTCGACAGGATTCCGGTATAAATGGGAGAAGGATTTTCAAATTCGTGTTGACCATTCTGAAAACGAAATCGTCATTTCCGCCAACAAGGAAGGGTTGATTTCTCTTGCGAACCACCTGCTGCTCCTTTCGCAGGAAAATTTTTCAGAAGGTTTTCATCTCCATCTCGACGATACGAATTCGCTGGAAGAAAATTCCGTTCCGCTTGTCATTCAAAAGCTTCGTTAGCACGACAAACCCTGCGGCAACAAATTCCCCAACTCCTTCAAACACGTAACTTCACCCCGAATTTTACGTATAACTGAACAAGCCCAATCGGCTCATCGTCAAGGAATACACGTTATGTAAGCGCAATACTTTCCAAAGATCAAGAGAACGGCCTGCTGTTTGCTTCTCCCCACACATGCAGGTGAAAGATTTACCCAACTACCCTACCCCATTTCATTTTATGACCAACGAAGAAAAAATCCGTCGTGCGTTTGCTGAAAAAGACTGGAGTGAAATCAAAGCCGGCGATTCCTGGCAGATCTTCAAGATCATGTCCGAGTTCGTAGAAGGTTTTGAAAAGATGCAGAAGATCGGCCCCTGCGTTTCGATCTTCGGTTCCGCCCGCACGAAACCCGAGAACAAATATTTCCAGCTCGCAGAAGAGATTGCGTTAAAGCTCACGAAAGAAGGTTACGGCGTCATCACCGGCGGCGGCCCCGGCATCATGGAAGCGGCCAACAAAGGCGCGAAAGCCGGCAAAGGAAAATCCGTCGGCCTCAACATCCGCCTGCCCTTCGAGCAATCGTCGAACCCGTTCGTCGACAACGACAAGAACATCAACTTCGATTACTTCTTCGTGCGCAAAACGATCTTCCTGAAATATTCACAGGGATTCGTCGCCATGCCCGGCGGCTTCGGAACGCTCGACGAACTCTTCGAAGCATTGACGCTGGTGCAGACGTCCAAGATCGCGCACTTCCCTGTCGTATTGGTCGGCTCCGACTACTGGGGCGGCCTGCTCGACTGGATCAAAAAGACGATGCTCGAAAAAGAGCACAATGTCAATCCCGATGACCTGCAACTCTTCCACGTCGTGGATACCGCCGATGACGCCGTTCGGATCATCAACGATTTCTATTCGCGCTATTTGCTGAAGCCGAACTTCTGAGCGAGTTGCGAGGTTGCGTGGTTCGTGTTGCGAGGGATTGAAATCCGAAAAACTGTATTCATCCCGGGGATTAAGTTCTCCGGGATTTCTTTTTTCCTTGCACCTCCGCAACACGCAACCCCGCAACGCATCCTATTGCGAAATCCTCTTTCAACACCACACTGTTAACAACCACATCCCGCAACCACCTCCATTTCACATCGCCGCAACATCCCCGCAACACCAGCAACGACGCGGCTTTCAGCACCTTGCTACGCAGCACCATTAACAAATTCATGTTTGTAAGTACGACTGCACCTTACTAAGTACACTTCGCGCTTCGGATAGTTTTGTTCTGATCCGATCTGAGAACCAGTGGGGACGCGGATCCGCCAAAACCCATGAAGCGAAAAAGTATGTACTGGTTAATTCCTTGCTGCGTAGCCGGCACACCAGCCCTCGCCCAGTCGACGATGGAACTTCCTTCCATCAGCGCGGGCGCAGGACTGACCGTGTTCACCGGTGACGTCGGCAAGAGCAACCACACCGGCGGCATTTTCAGGAATGCGTACCGTTTCAGCGTCGAAGAACGTTTCGGCAACTGGATCGGCGCGGACGTGTTTGCGCAATACGGCAAACTCTCCCGCAGCGAACGCAGCCTCACGCTCAACCGCAACTTCGAATCGCCGGTGCTGTTTGCGGGCGCCTCCGCGCTGCTGTACCTCGACAACGACGTGATCCTTCCGCGCAAGGGAAGCTTCGCTCCTTTTGTGACCGCCGGTTTCGGCTGGATGAAATTCGATCCGCACGGCGACCTGAAAGCGAAAAACGATTCGACGTATTACTATTGGTCGAACGGCTCGATACATGATGTAGCCGAGAACAGTCCGAATGTTGCGTACGCGCATTACCTGCAGCGCGACTATACGTACGAGACGCAGCTGAAAGACAGCACGACGAATTATACGCGCAGCACGTTCGGCATTCCGCTGGGCGTCGGTGTGCGTTTCAAGATGGGACAGCATTTCGGCGTAACGCTGAACGCAACGTATTACATGACGTTCAGCGATTACATCGACAACGTGAAAGACGGCGGCAACGATTCCTGGTGGTGGTACGGCTGTTCCGTGTATTACCGTTTCGGGAAAGTCACGCAGGAGGATAACGGCGGCGCGGATGCAGCAACGTTACTGAATGAAGATTTCGACAACGACGGCGTTCCGGATATCAACGATCAATGCCAGGGCACACCGGCGAATGTGAAAGTAGATGCGGAAGGTTGCCCGCTCGATTCCGACGGTGATGAAATTCCGGACTTCCGCGACAAGCAGCCCGATACGCCGAAAGGCATGGCGGTAGATGCGGACGGCGTCGGTATTGATTACGCGCAGATCGAACAACAAGCACAAAAAGATTCCACGAACCAGGCGCAGAAAGAATCCTTTGCCGGCAATCCTTCACAGGAAGCGCTGAAGCAGGGTGATAAAGACCTGCAGCCGAAAAGCGGTTCGGATTGTCTGCCGGTGGAATACCGCGCGGCCGATTACAATAAAGACTGCGTCATCAGTGCGGACGAGATCAACCGCGTGATCGACGAATTCTTCGACGGCACTACGCAAAGCTGGACCGCCGACAGCATCAACAAGCTCATCGATTTCTTTTTTGACCAATAACTTCCCAACTCAATACCTATGATCCGACCGTTGATCATCGTTGCCAATCTCTTCATCGCGCTGCTCATTAAGCTCGTTGCTGACGGACCGACCGCTGAAGTGAAAGCGCCTGCCTCCGTAAACGCCGGAGAATCCTTCCTCGTGGAAGTGAACATCCAGACCAACGGCGTCAAGGATTTCATGCGCTTCTCGATGGAGTTTCCCGCAGGATGGAAAGCGGAAAAAGTCGAAGACGGCGGCGCTACGTTTATGTTCGAGAAGAACAGCGCGAATGAAAATTATTCCGCGAAGTTCCTCTGGTCGCGTGTCGGCGAACAATCGCAACTGAAGATTTCTTACCGCGTGACCTCGCCTGCTACGGCGAACGGTGACATGGAATTCCCCTGCAAAATTTCACGCACGGTGAACAACCTGCCGGACAACATTCAGCTGACGCCGCTGAAAGTACATTTCAACAACAGCAACTCCACGCAACCCGTCGTTACGCATCCCAATGCGGATTCCACTGCGAAGCCTGCGGTGACGATCTCCGTCGTGCGCACCGTTCCTTCCGGCGAACAAAGCGGTCAGTTCCTCGTGGACCTCGTCATCAACAAAGAAGACCTTACGAATTTCGGCAAGCTCGAAGATTCGCTTCCGGAAGGTTTCACCGCGAAAAAAGTGATGACCGACGGCAGCGACTTTACGTTCGATAAAGGCAAAGTGAAATTTTCCTGGTGGGTGATGCCGAAGCGCTCGATGCTGCACGTGCAGTACATGGTCGTCGCATCGCCGGATGTCAGCGGACCGCAAACGATCACCGGCATTTTCTCTTACGTGGAAAACGAATCCGGAAAAATTTACCAGGTTGCGAATTCCACGGTTACGATGAAAGCCAGCCAGGCGCTGATCGTAGAGAACAATAACAACCAGCAGCAACAGCAGGAAGAAAATGCGAACAACACGAAGCAGGTGAATTCGCAGGAGCAGACGCAGCAGAACAACACGCAGGAAACGGCGAAAGAAAACACGCAACAGCAGCAGGTTGTTCAGCAGGAGCAGCAGGAGCAACAACAGCAACAACAGGAAACCCAACAGCAGAACCTGCAGGCGAACGTGAATAAATCGGTTGCTGGTGTGACCTACAGTGTGCAGATCGCAGCGATGAGCCGCATGGTTCCGGTACAGTATTTCAGCTCGACGTTTAATCTCGGCGGAACGGTGAATGCCGAGCAGGTCGACGGATTGAACAAATACACGCACGGCAATTTCCAGACGTACCAGGATGCGCGCAACCATCGCGAAGAGCTCCGCGGCAAAGGCGTCGAAGGTCCTTTTGTAACGGCTTACAACGGCGCAAAACGGATCACCGTGCAGGAAGCGCTCATGATCACGAGCGAAAAGTGGGTGCGCTGAGCAAAGCCTCTTAAATGGAGGTTCATCGCATGGTGATTTTTTTAAATTTGTAGAGTGATGAAGCGATTGCTGCTGATCTGTTCCTTGTTGTCCGTGCTGGTGGTTGGTGCCCAAACTACAGCAGAGGACTCGGCATCGCTTACCCTTTCCCACGTTCCCGAACAAAAGCCCGAACCGAAACCATTCGTTTTCAAACCAACCATCGGTCTTGGCGTCGGCATGCTTTCCTATTACGGCGATCTTTATCAAAAGCATCTCGTCAACCCGCAGGTGAGCCGCGTCGGTTACGAGCTGAGCATCAACCAGACGATCACGCCGTTTTTGCGTTTCGGTTTTTACACGATGTTCGGCAAGCTCGGCGCTAACGAGCGGTTGATCACGCGCAATGAAAATTTCGAATCGCAGATCCGTATGGGCGGCGCGCATTTCGAATACGATTTCAGCAACTGGCTCGGGCCCAACCGCAACGTTTACCCGTGGATCACCGTCGGTTTCGAATCGTTCGAGTTCCTGACGAAGACGGACCTCTACGACAAGAACGGCAATCTCTATTATTACTGGTCCGACGGTTCCATCCGCAGCCTGCCGGAAAATTCGCCGATCGCCAACCAGGCGTCGTTCCTCGTGCGCGACTATACGTATGAAACGGATGTGCGCGAACGCAACCTCGACGGCTTTGGAAAATATGCGGAACGTTCCTGGGCGGTGCCGGTCGGTATCGGCTTTTCGTTCAAGCTC